>WQSR01000003.1 GCA_009787785.1 Defluviitaleaceae bacterium | reverse complement strand
GAATGCCTTGGCGGTTCATCTTGTCGGGGGAACATCGGCTTCGCCGCGGAAGTGGTTGTGTTGGTCTTGTTACACAAGCCTCAACACCAACCACATAACCGCGTCATGCGCCGCCTTATCCCCCGCCTTCGTAGACCGCCAATCCATTCACCCGCCCCTTCCCACGGAACAAGAAATACGCAATCAACGTGACAGAGTAATTTTATTACCCGTGAACGCCCGTGAACTACGGGGTGAAAAGTATGTGAAAGACAAATTACTCACCACATACCTGCGAGTAAGGAGCGTGGAGGGATGAAGCGGGGTGAATGGGCAAGCGCGTCTCACTCGGTCGCGTGATTAGTGGCGAATGGCGGAGTTAGTGGTTGGCGTTGAGGCTTGTGTAACAAGACCAACGCAACCACTTCTCCGACAGAGCCAATCATCCCGCGACGAGTGCCAGCGCGGGCGCATTCACCCCGCTTCCCCCCTCCACGCGTGTTATTATCCCATGGTGGTGAATTAAATTACTGTTGTCGTGCCCATTGGCCCATGCTATACTCCCGTATGAAATTGTCATGATAAGAGGTGAAAACCTTGTCCTGGCCCATGGCAGATAAATTTAACGCTGGCAATCTTACCAAGCCCGTTTTGAGAAAAGGGGAGTTTTATTCAGGCGGGTTCTTTGCTATGAAAAAGCGCGTGGAAGCCGCGCTGTTTCCTTTCCCCGGCGCGTATGCGGAGTTTGCCTCCCGGACGGAGAACCTGTCCGTCGCTGACGCCGCGCTGGTTATGTTCGACTATATCGAAGTTGAATAGCTTGAAAAAAGATTGATATAGCCGAATAAAACGGGAAGGGGCCGCCACGGAGCGTTTTGTCAACTGTAAATTTGATTTTATGGACGCATATTTTTACACGCAAAAAGGCAAGGCGATTTTTCCGCACTTGCCTTTGGGATAGACTTCAATTATAGGGGGCTTTACATCTCCTTGCGGTATTTGCTCAAAAGATAAATAAATAGGATAAATCGAAGAACATATAGCACAGCAAAGGTGATGACGATTATTGCTTGTACTTGCATCACAGCAAGAAAGATAAGCAACGCCGCAAAAAGTGGAGATGTAAAATCAAACACCTTTGCTTTGGCTCTGTTGGCGATGGTAATATTACGCTCATCGTTGACTTCAATTTCCTTTTGTTTTGCTAAACTTGGATTCTTTCTGAGGATTCGGTTACTAAGTGCCCCCCCAAGCCCTCCGCCAAATGCCCCCAAGCCAATACCTATCAAAGCGAACGGCAGACCTCGCATGATACCCTCTGGCTCTGTATAGAGAATTGCCAGACCTACCCCTAAAGCGGCAAGGATACACCCAATAATAGCAGTAATGATGTACCCTGTGGATTTTTTGTTGTTCATTTCTCGTCCTCCTCATAAATAAAAATTTCTTCGATACTCATGCCGAAGTGCCTTGCGATTTTGAAAGCCAAAATGATTGATGGGTTGTATCGCCCATTTTCAAGGGAACCAATCGTTTGCCGTGACACCTCTAATGTGGCGGCAAGTTCCTCTTGCTTAACGTCTCTCGACTTTCTGATTTCCTCCAGTCGATTTTTCAACTTCATGCTCCTTTCTCCACAATGGAAAGTTTACTTAACATGAGCATAGCACCCATTCGATTTCATGTCAAGCAAGCTTTCCATATTTTTTTGAATCTCATCTATCACTACGGTCATAACTTTTCTTCTTGGTCTGCGCAGGTGGCGGCCCGTTCCCGTTTTATTCGGCTATAAATCAAAAAAGCCGCGATTGGCGGCTTTTTTAAGTTTTGGTCTGCACTACGCTTCTTTTTCCAGCGTGGCCTTGTTATATATAATTTTTCGTATGCTTGCCTCGGACAAGCAATATTGGTTCATCAGTTGGATAACGGATACGCCGCTTCGGTAGGCGTCGAGGATGCTTCGGTTACGTCCGGCTACATAGGCTTTCGCCCCGTTCAACTGCCCCCACCCAATGCGGTCACAGTCTTGTTTTGGCACATATATCAACGCGCCGCCGGAGTACTTCTGCACCTCGCTCAACACCTCAGGTGGAAGCACGTCCTTTGCGTTTACGTATTTCAAAATGTAATCCCTCCATAACAAATATCAATGACGACGGGGCTCTGCTCCTAAAGGCAGCTCGGACTTGCAATGGATATATACGATTTTTCATTTTTCATTCTCCTTTCGTTGAAATGGGTTTATGTGCATGAAAAAGCCGCCCCGCCTAAACAGTAAACGAGGCGGCCAAAAGCCCTTTTTAGGTTAGAGCCAAAACCACCCTTTATTCACCAAACTAATCACTCCTTTCTTGGGTAAAGATGGGGCATTGTAACCCTTTCCAGAGAAAGGCGCAAGGCTTGCATGTGAGAAACTTTGATTATAATTGAGTGTTATAGCCGAATAATTACTCCGTCCGGTAGCGTTGCTTGAAGCCGCGCAGTACCTCCGTCAGGCCGGCCTGGTACTCCCGGATACGGCCGAGGCCCTTTTTAATGCGGGCGTTTTCCAGCCTTGCGGTATCGTTTTCCCCATCCAACGACAGTGCGCGGGTAATGGAATCATTGGCGCGGGCCAGGTCATAGTCCTGCCGGTAATAGGCCGCCAGCCGCACCCAGAGATTAACCGACTCGCCGCCGGTGAGGGCTTGCTTTATCGCTCGTATCGCCGCAGGGAAATTGCCATAGGCCGCGTAGATTTCCGCTTGCTTGGTGTGGTATTCCTCGTCGGGCTTTTGCACGCGCTGTAGCACCTCAAGGGCTGTGTCAAACTTGCGCATCCGCAGATAGGTGTCCGCCATTTTGTATATATACAGGGGCACGGTGGCGTCCCGGGCGGCGGCGTCCTCAAAGAAGCCCAGCGCGGCGGGGTAATCGTGCCTTTCGTAGGCCATCAGGCCGTACAGATAGGGGATGTCTGCGGTGTGGGGCGGAGAAGCCTCCGCCTTTTGCAACGCCCGCTCCCCCCGCTCGAACTGCCCGCTGAGTATCGCCGCCTCCGCGTAGTGCAACGCCAAGGCCACGTTCTCCCGGTCAAGCACCCGGGCCCGGGCCAACAGCCGCAATGCCTCACCGTAGCCGGAAAGCCGCATCTGCGCCACCGCCAGGTTATTTAACAGCGGCACATTCTCGTCATACTGCAAGGCGCGGCGGTACAGGGGCAACGCCTTGTAGGGCTCGTTGCGGGAAAGAAAATAATCGCCCCGCTCCTTCAATTGCTCCCATTCCCGGCGCGCTTCCCACCGGGTCAGCTCCCCCGTAAGCCCCGCGATTTCCTTTTCGTCGAAATATTGCGCCAACGTAAGAAAGCCCACCATGCGCTCGGCAAAGGAGTCCACCTTTTTCAAATCCTTCATCCGGGCGGCCAGATAGGTCAGCCCCAAGTCCGCCACCCATGTGACCATCCCGTCGGAAAGCACATCGTCTACCGATTCCCGCCAGTAGCGAAAGACATGGTACAACGCCTCCTCGAAGGAGTACACGCGTATACCCGTGGCCTTGAAGGCGTAGGGCGGGGCTTCCGGTTGTTGGGAAAGGCAGAATTGCAACATCTTGGTTTCACCGTTGTGCCCTTGCGGGGAGATAGATTAATTGTATGTAAATGTTGGCTTTCGTCAACTCACCCGCTTTATTCGGCTATTAGCTCACGGTAGAACGCCTCGCCCTGGGCACTGCCGATACGCACCGCCACGCCCAAGGCCGCCTCCACCTCCCCCCGGGTGACGCCGTCCAGCATGGTTTCCGTTCCTGCCCGAAAGGCATTGTGGGGTAGGAAAAGCACGTCCAGCCCCTGGCATTGCCCCCGCAATTGCTGAATCACGTCCCCGCCGGTCAACAGCCCGCTCACCGTCACCGACGCACCAAAAAAATCATTTCGTATTTCAAACACTTTTATCCTTACCCCCGGATGCCAGCCCTCAAATCGCCCAGCCAAAGCGCACATAAACCCATAGGCCGCCACCCCGGTAACGATACCCATTGTAAAGTTTTGGTCAAGCTTTTTCAAAAGCTTGCGGGGTGTGGGGCAGTGCCCCACGAACTCCTCCTCGAACAACGCGCACAGCCCCACCCCATTATCCAACTGCGGGAAATCCTCATAATACGTATACCCCGGCAAGTCCATCCCCGCCAGTATATACCACTCATCTGCGGCGAACACAAAGGACGTACCATACCGCGCCCGGCATTTTTCCCGCCACCTGTCCACCCGGGCAATTACCTCCCGGGCATCCTCCGGGGCAAAAGCCTCCAAGGCCGCCAGCCCCCGGCGGTGCCCCGTCAACCCCGCCGGAACAATGGCCAGGCTCAACGCACCCGGCCGGAACGCCAGCAACCCCGCAATGGTCTCCTCCAGCTCCGCGCCGTCGTTGTAGCCCTTACAAATCACCGCCTGAAAGTGCATCTGCATTCCGGCTTGGTTAAACCGCGCCAGGGCGTCCGTCAGCCTTCCCGCATGGGCATTCCCCATCATCCGGGCACGCAACCCAGCCTCCACCGTATGCACCGAAATACGCAATGGCGACAACCGGTGCCGGATAAGACGCGCCACCTCCCCTTCATCTATATTGGTCAGGGTGACATAGTTGCCGTGCAAAAAGGACAGGCGCGGGTCATCGTCCTTCACATACAGGCTCCCCCGCAAGCCCGGCGGTTGCTGGTCAACGAAGCAAAATATACACCGGTTGCGGCACAACCGGACTTCGTCCATCAAAGCGGTGGCGAAGGTCAGCCCCAAATCCTCGTCGGCGTCCTTCTCGATGTCGAGCTCCCACAGCTCGCCCCCGCTTTTCTCCACCAGCACCGTCAACGCTTCGGACTGCACCCCCATACGGTAATCGAAAACATCCCCCACGGCCTGGCCGTCTATTTCCAATAAAAAATCCCCGGCCGCCAAGCCAAGGGATTCCCCGATACTGCCCGGGGCAATGTGCGTAATTTTATGCATAACAGCTTCTGATAAAGGAACTCAAATCGAAATGGCCGCTGTTTACCAAGTCCTCGATTTCGCGCTGTTCGCGCCCGATGGCGTCGTACAGCTTTTCGATGGGCCGGGTGTGGCGCGCCATGGCGTCGGCCAGTTCATCGTAGTGGGTGATGGCCATATCCACCAGCTCCGCGTCCAGATGCCCGCCCCGCATATCACCCAAAATAGACAGCACCCGCTCCTTGGGGAAGGCATCCTTGTAGCTCCGGCCTCCCCACAGCGCGCTCAACACATCCGCAACCGCCAAAAGACGGCCGGCAAGGGGCGCGTCCGCCATGCTCAGCTTCTTGGGGTAGCCGTTGCCGTCCATCCGCTCGTGGTGGTTCACCGCCATTTCCAATATGTCCGCATCCACGCACCCCGCCAATATTTCCTCCGAAATGGCCACATGCCTGCGCATTTCGGCAAATTCCTCGTCGGTCAGCTTGGACGTACCCTCCAGTATATGCAACGGCGTGCCCATCTTGCCGATATCGTGGAGCAAGGCCGCCGTCTCCACCCGTAGGATTTCTTCCTCGGAAAGCCCCTTAACCTCGGCCAGCTTACGCGCCACCAGCCGTATGGCAAAGGTGTGTAGCATGGTTTGCGGGCTTCGGAAGTCTATGGAATAAATCACCATCCGCATAAAATCCAAGGCCGCGTCGCCGCTCATGGGCGTCTCATACAAAAGCCGGGCAAACTCCTCGTCCGCCTCCATGTTCTCCCATTCCTCTTTTTCTACCTTTGCCGAAATAAATAAATCAACTGCTTCATCGGAAAACAAGGTGCCCCGCTTCCCCTCCAGATATTTTTCCAGCTCCGGCAAGTCACCCCGCATCAGGTAAAATAAATCCGCCCGGTCGCACAGGTGGGTAAGCAAGGCCAGCTTCGCCGCTTCCGCCGGCAGATGCCGCACCTGGGCCACATTGGCGTGATGGAACAGCAACACCGGGGCAAGCCCCTTCATGGGGGAAAAATACTTCATGAATAAGTACCCGTAAATGGAATGCCCCCACACATCCGCCGTTTCGAAGTGAACCATTTTGTCCAGCTCCTCGGTTTTGAAGGCCCCCACATCATGCAAAATCCCCAGCAAAGCAATGTCACGCAACTGTGCCGCACTATATCCCTGGCCCTTCAGCGACCGATACAGAAAATACCCCACCCGCTTGCCGTGGTGCATCAGCCGCGGGTCAATCATATTCATGCTCCGCTCAATGATTTTCGCCGCGTTAATGGAAATGGTGTTGGTCATGGCTATTCCCTCCCTTTTATAATTCGTATCTATTCACACGCCTTGGCGCAATATTCGTCCAGGAGCTTTACATATATCTTATAGTTGTCAAGGCTTACCTCCGGCGGGGTCTGATGGTCCACCGAAGGGATATACCCCCCGGTGCGCATCACGGGAAGCAACCGCTCAAATTCGGCACGCATCGGCCCCTCGCCCTGGGACATAACCATTTTATCATACCCGCCCATCATCAGGAACGTGGGATATTCCCTGCGCAACGCCGCAATATCCACCCCGGCCTGCCGCTCCAGGGGATAAACCCCCGCCACCCCCGCCTCCAACAACCAGGGTATCAACTGCCCCACGTCCCCGTCCGTATCCACCCACACCTTCACGCCCCGCTCTTGCACAAAGGCAATCTCCCCGGCATAATAGGGGGCGATAAATTCGTCAAACATACCCTTGGACAGCATAGGCCCATGATTGTAGGACATATCCTCGGCAATGCCTACCATGTCCGGCACCAAAATGTCAAACACCGCCTTCATGGCCCGAACATTGTAGGCAACCAAATCGCCATTCATGCGGTGCATCAGCTCCCCATGGTCATAGAAGGCATATAAATGTTGCTCAATGCCAAACAAGCTCCGGGGAAACCAAAAGCACCCATCAATCCACAACCGAATGGCAATGTCCCCCCGGCTGTGGGCGTCCCTTATCTCCCGGGCATGGGCCAGGGCCCCTTCAATCATCCGGTCCGTAAAAAGATAGGGCCGGATTTCTTCATACACCGCCTCCGGCTCCTCCGTACCCAATATCCCGGCACGGTGAAAGGCAGGGGGCAACAGCTTCCAATCAATGGGGCCCGCGCCGACACATTCCAGCCGCTCCAGCCCCAAATACCCATGCAACGCCCCCTCGTCCACACAAGCGGGCAAGCCCTCCCCACGCCACCGGGCAAAGGTCTTGTCCCACCAGGGAGCCCACTCCATCTTGGGCAACTTATCCGGCTTCTGGAAGTTGAGGACAGACAAAAAACGCTCCCGCACAGTCATATTGTATCCCCTCCTTTGCCACCCGCCACAAATTAAAACAGTTTGCATTTTACATATTGTATGGTACTATGTCTGCGTTACACAAAACGCAGTGACCGCAAGGTGTCGGCAAAACACCTGCGGCGAGTGTAGGGATTCACAGCATCGCCTACCACACACGAGCTTCCACCCGCCACTGCGCAAACGCAGTGTAGCATTGATTTATACCTATTTCAATGCGCCCCACGGCAACGGAGGCAAATTCAATAATATTGGATGTCCACGGGTGTGTAGGTGATGGCAGTTTTTTTGCCGTCCTTACACACCCTTTTCATTACCGGCATACCCCGCAGGGCGCGGCAGGAAGTGGATGCCCGCCCGGGGGGATGGCCTGGTGTTGCAACAACATCATATTCCGTCCTAAGCGGACGAAGGAGGAAAGTTATGTGTCCCTATTTTAACCCATCAAGGTCGGAGTGCCGTGTCACTCCCTATGATTCAAACGCCTACCAAGACGGCAACAACAAGAACGACAAATGCCTAAGCAGTTCGGGTTGCAAGAGTTGCGGCAACTACGAAGCCGCCCAGAGGGGGGATTATAAAATTGAGCGGTAGTTAATTAAATAACACGAAAGGAGATATGGTGTAAAATTGTTGGGAATGCATACAAAATCAATAGAAAAGAGGTGGTTGTTATGAGAGGTTTTATTTCAGGTGTTATATATTGCGGTATTCGTATAATTATATTTGCGGTAATTATTTACAGCTTGGGTCAATTGTTTAATTTAAGTGACACTGTGATTGATGTGTTGGGTTACATTTTTGCTACAATAATTATTGTTTACCGCATTTTTATTTATAAATCAAGTGGTTCTGGTTATTCGTCTTCTTCAAGTAATTATACTCCCTCTGATGATACGCTAAGGGGAGTAGCCAGAAATGCCGGTGCTGATGAAATTATTAACAAACACTTCAAATAAAACATAATATCCATAATTAAAATTTTGGGGGGATGCTATGGCAGAATTTAGGGACATACACGGCAACCGCATATCCCGAAGACGCGGTGACAGGATTTTAGACAACAATGGAAATTGGGTGTATGAAATCCGGGGTAATCGCATTATCGACACAGCTGGCAACTGGGTGTACGAGTTGCGTGGGAATGACCGCATTTTTGACATCTACGGGAACTGGAAGTATGAGTTGCGCGGTGACAGGATATTTGACACCAACGGGAATTGGCTTGGGACGGATTGGTAAAAAATTATTTTATGGGAGGAAACAAAAATGAATTTTAACGTCAATGAAGCAAGAGAAGTTGTTCAAGACTTAATTAAACTCTGTGAACAATATAAAACAGTTGCACAAGAACAGCATATTGAAAGTACAAACAAATCTATTGTAGAAGCCAAAAAAATCTTAGATATGTTGGAAAATTACGAAGCATTTGCAAAAGATGCCAGCGAACCGGACCTGCAAGCCTTGAATATGGAAATTAGCGGAATAATCACAGGATTCAAGCAAATGAAAAACGCTTATGAAAAAGCGTATGCTTCCGCCAAGGAAAGAGATGGGGCAGAGAGAATGTCCGCAATATTTAGAAACAGGTAGAGGAGGAAATAAAATGAACGAATTAGAACGCAAGGCAATGAGCGGTGACGTGGAAAGTCAGTTTGCACTGGGCAAGGCGTATGTATTCGGTGAGGATGGGTTTCCCCAAGATGTGAACAAGGCGATTCCTTTACTGGAAAAAGCCGGTAGTAAATACCCACACGCTTTACGCATATTAATAGGCATCAGCATGGGAGCTTTTGACAAAAACGCCCGGGATGCACAACGCCTCATCAATTGCTTCGAGAGGCTTATAAGCGTACACAATCGAATTGACACAATGGTTACGCTGGGTGCGATATTATGCGGCGACGCGGAAAACAACCAACACATTCAATCTATTCCCGAGCTTGCATCAGCACCTTATCATAACCCAAGCAAAGGATATCGCTTGATTGAAGAAGGTATCCGTTTGGCAGAAGAAGCGGAAGAAGACCCCCTGGGGTTCATGGAGTATAACGATGCATATTGCGCGTATCAATACGGCACTACCTTTCTTTCAAAGGGAAGTAAATATTTTCAAGGGGAGGCGCGCAAAAAAGCACTCCAAATGAAAGTATCTTGTGCGAAAAAAGCACTCGATGCATTAAAGGCGGGAAAAGGAACGGACATAATCCCCAAGGAAAACATGGCTCCGATGATTGCTATGCAAGAAAATATCTTGAGAGCCGCTATAGTAGAAGCAGAGGAAGCGAACAAATAAATGGGGATTGCCATTTTGATAAACGCGACCAAAACTTTAATGGAAAAGCCGCGAACGCGGCTTTTTTGGTATTTATTGTCATTTTTCGGATGTTTCTTCGTGTTGCTCTTGGTTTTCCTTTTCAACCTCAGCCTTGGCTAGGTATTGATTCACCGTATCTAAAATTTGTTTGGCATATTTAAGGGCTAATATTGCATCTTCCTCAGACCACTCGTTCATATTGTCAGGATAGCGAGATAGTGTTGCATAGTCAGTCATTAACTTAGCAATCTTCCTATCCATCTGAAAAGATGAATCAAATTTTTTGCACTCATCAATCAGTTTTCCAATTATATGAATCTCTGGAATTTCAACTTCATTGTATGCCAAAACAGCTTTTAAAGCTTTTTCTACTCCTTGTTGGCTATGATAGCAAATTTGCTCCAAGTCCTTCGGCCAAAAATGTTTTTCTATTTTGGCGGCAAAGTCATAATCCTTTTGAGCGCGGTCAAGCCACTTTTTAGCGTAAATTAAATCAGACATGAAGCAATCTCCCTTTTTCTTTAATCTTATAGGGCAAACTGGACTTATGCCGTTGGTATTCGTCAAATTCATCGTATGTGTATAGCAGAATGTCGAAAGGCACGGGGAAGTCCTCGCGTATGGTACAGGAAATGTCAGCATTCATTTCAATTCTTCTTCCGACTATCTTTGAAACCAGTACACAAATATCAAAATCGCTGTCTTTATTGTAATCCCCCCACGCATAGGAGCCAAACAAATAAACTTGGGCTTCTGGATAGTGAGTCCTAATAGATGTAGCGATTTCTTCAAGCAACTCTTCTAATGGTTGCGCTAAGCATCCGCCAGTATATTTATGAACCATTGCCATTTCTTTGACACTCCTTTCGCAAACGGATAGTTTCCCAAACAGCATTACGACATATGACTGAAATTCCTGCTTTAATTATATCCCAATGGTGGCTAAGCTACAACGACTTTGAAAGCCATTTGCAAGCCAATTTTCAGCTATTAACCTTTACCAGTTCGGCTATAATAGCGGCGCGAACCCCTCCCCTATCCTTTCATACAGCTCCACCCGTTTAATTTCACAGGCGGCCACTTCCCGGCCCAGCAGAATCCCCGCCACCAGCTGGGGGTTGATAAAGCGCGCACTCCCCGCCGCCAGCCGCATGGTGATTTTGTCCGCCTGGGTGGTGATGTCAAAAATATCGGGCCGGATGTCCGTGTCCTTGGTGCCGCTCTTGGTTTTCTTGGGGATGATGATTGTTTCGGCGGCCAGCAAATCGGTGGCGGGCGTGCCCTCCAGGGTATAGTCCGCCGCCGCCACGACAGCCGCCGCGCCCCGCCCGGCGGTTTCGCGCATTTGCAGGATTTTCAGCCCGCCGGGGGCGTGGGCCTGCAATTTTTCCGCCGCCTTCCCCCAGTCAAGGGGTTTTTCGAAAACAAGGTCGGCGTAATCGCAGATGCTTTCCATGCCCAAGGGCAGGGGCAGGGCAAAGGAAAGCAAGATATGGGGGTTGAAGCCCTGGGAATAGGCCACAGGCAGGCCCGAGCGGCGCACCGCCTGTAAGAAAACCCGCAGAAAATCCAGATGCCCGATAAACCGCAAAGCCCCGCCCTTGGAAAATTGGATTCGTACTTTATTCATGGTCGCTCATCGCCCCGCATCCCTTGCATTCCTCCCGGCAGTTCGGCGTTTTTTCGCCGCGCAGGGCCCGCTCAAATTCCTTACGCAAATAATTTTTGCTGACTCCCATGTCAATAAAATCCCATGGGAAAATTTCATAGGCGTCCCGCTCCCGCCGGGTATAAAAGGCCGGGTCCAGCCCCGTCTTATCGAAGGCATCCAGCCACAAATTGTATTTAAAATGCTCGCTCCAGCCGTCGAAAATCGCGCCGGAGCGGTACGCTTCTTCTATGGCCGCGCTTAGCCGGCGGTCGCCCCTGGCCAGCACGCCCTCGATGTGAGCGGTCTTTGCGTCGTGGTAGCGGTAGGTGATTTGCTTCTTGCGAATGCCCGCCTTCACCTCCCGTTGCCGGGCCTCGAAGGCGTCCGGTTCCGCTTGGGCCGCCCATTGGAAGGGGGTGAAGGCTTTCGGCACAAAGCAAGCCGTACTTACCGAAACGCTCACGGGCTTTGTCCGCTGTGCATAGGTCAGTTGGTAATAGGCGTCCACAATTTTTTCCGCCAGGGTACCGATTTCGTGCACGTCTTCTTCCGTTTCCCCGGGTAGCCCCGCCATAAAATACAATTTGATTTTATGAAACCCCGCGTGAAAGGCTTGGCCACAGCCCCCCAGGATTTCCTCCTCGGAGAGATTCTTGTTAATCACATCGCGCATACGCTGGCTTCCCGCCTCCGGGGCTACGGTTAGGCTGGACTTGCGCACCCGCTGGGTTTTCTCCACCGCAGAAAGAAAAGCCGCGTCCAGCCGGGTGGAGGGTAGCGAAATGCTCACCCGCTCCGGCTCCGTCATGGCCAGCAGCTTGTCCACCAAGGCAGCGAATTTGCTGTGGTCGCAAGCACTCAACGCAAGCAAGGACACCTCCTCGTGCCCGGTGGCCGCCAGCAGTTTCCCCGCTTGCACAAGCAATTCCTCCACCCCGCGCTCCCGCAACGGCCGGTAAATAAAACCCGCCTGGCAAAACCGGCACCCCCGCATACAGCCCCGCGCCAACTCCAGTGTGGCCCGGTTATGCACCGGCTCCACCAAGGGCACCAAAAATTTTTCGGGAAAATACTCCAGCCGCTTCACAAATGCCCGCTTCACCACAAAAGGCGCGGTGCCATACCCGGGCCGGAAGTCCGCAATCGTTCCGTCGTCATAGTATTCAACGCTATACAGGGCAGGCACATAAATCCCCTCAATCCCCGCAATACGCTCCAGGAAATCGCGCTTCTTGCCTCCCTGTGCCTTGTGCGCCGCGTACACATCCAGCACTTCATCCAGGGAGCCTTCCCCATCCCCGATATAAAAAAAGTCAAAAAAATCCGCCATGGGCTCGGGGTTGGTGGCACAGGGTCCCCCCGCACACACCAGGGGGTCCTCCTCCCCACGCTCCGCCCAGCGCAAGGGTAGCCCACCCAGTGCCAGCATGGCCAGCACATTGGTGTAGCTCATCTCATATTGCAGGGTAAAGCCCAATATATCCAAGTCCCTCACCGAATCGCCGCTTTCCAGCGCGTACAAGGGAATATCCCGTTCCTGCATCAAGGCCATCATATCCGGCCAAGGCATGAAAACCCGCTCACACCACACATCCGCCCTGCGATTCAAAAAAAAATAGAGCATCTGCAAGCCCAAATGGCTCATGCCCACTTCATA
This sequence comes from Defluviitaleaceae bacterium, assembly GCA_009787785.1. GTDB lineage: Bacteria > Bacillota > Clostridia > Lachnospirales > WQUN01 > WQRX01. Next base: position 73,826 of record WQSR01000003.1, on the reverse strand, counting down.
CACATCCGGGAAGCAAAAGCCAAACCGTGTCCGGCCCGCTTTTTCCTTCACCACCGCGTTCACTTCCCCGCCCACATACCGCCCGGGCTTCTCTATCTTTAATAACAGTTCATCCGGCAACCGCAATGCAACCCACTCCTATTAAAACAAAAACTACCAAAAAAGCCGCGAAGGCGGCTTTTCATTAAAATTCTGGTCGAACTTTTTTCAAAAGCTCGTGGGGTGTGGAGCAAAGCCCCACCATTCAAATCTTTACTCCAAGGCCAAAAACTTCTCCAAATCCAGCAACAGCTTTACATCGTTGTCCACGCGGCCGATATTGCGGATGAACTGGTTGGCGTAGTTCAACTTCGCGCTGGGCGGCGGGGCCATTTGCGAATCGGGGATGATGGCCGTCTCGCGCACCGCGTCCACGATAAGGCCCAACAGCCCAAGCCCGGGGGAAAGCCTGTCGCCGATAATCACGATAATACAGGTTTCCTCGTCATGCTCCTTAGGCATAATCCCAAAACGCTTACGCACATCCAGCGTACCAATCAGCTCGCCGCGCAGGTTTACGATGCCTTCAATAAATTCGGGCATCTCCGGCACCCGGGTGATGGGAACCATTTTAATAATTTCCTTTACAACGGCAATTTCCACACCGTACTCCTCATCTTCAATGACAAAGGTGAGGTATTGGTCCATAATCGTGTCTTCTGCACCATAATTTGCTTCCATTGAAACATCATGTTCCATAGCCATGCCTATTCCCTCCTGCTCGTCTTAATTATCAAAGAATCCGGGTACGTCGGCTATGATGCTGACATCACCGTTGCCCAGCAAGGTACAGCCGCCGATACCCCGCACCCGCTTGAAATACTTGGGCAAGGGCTTTACCACGGCTTGCTGCTGGCCCAGCAACTCGTCCACCAGCAGACATATTTTCTGCTCACCGTTTTCCAACTGCATTAATGTACCGTCTTCGATATTGGTTATCGCGCCCTCGATGTGGAAAAACTCGTGTAGGCGCACGATATTAAACACTTCGTCCCTGTCGGTAATCATTTCGTTGCCGTTGGGGTCGGTAAACAGATTTTCCTTTTGGGGCTTGAAGGACTTGATGATATTTGCTATGGGAATGGTATATTGTGCCCCGGCCACCCGCACGCTCATGCCGTCGATGATGGCAAGGGTCAAGGGAATCTTCAAGGTAAAGGTAGTCCCCACACCGGGGACGGAGTCCACCAGAGCTGTACCGCCGCAGATTTCCAGGTTTTTGAACACCACGTCCATACCCACGCCGCGACCGGAGAAATTGGTCACTTGGTCGTTGGTGCTGAACCCCGGCAGGAAAATGAACTGCTGGATTTCCTTTTCGGTATATTCGTTGTCGGGCTTGGTGGTCAGGCCGTTTTCCTTGGCCTTGCGCAATACCTTTTCGGTATCAATGCCCTTGCCGTCGTCTTCTATGATGATGAGTACATCGCCGCCAGCGTTTTTAGCTTCAAGGATAACCCGTGCCTTTCTGGGCTTGCCCACCTTTTCGCGTTCGTCGGGCATTTCCACGCCATGGTCTATGGAATTGCGGATGATGTGCATAATCGGGTCGGCGATATGTTCGATGATTTTCTTATCCACTTCGGTTTCTTCCCCGATGATTTCCAGATGGACTTCCTTGCCCAGCTGGCGGCACATATCGCGCACGATACGGTTTTGCTTAAAGAAGGTATTGCTGAGGGGAACCAGCCGCATGGACATGATTGTCTGGCGCAGGTTGCCGATAATCTTGCGCAGATGGCGGGTTTCCTTGTGGAAATTATCCAGTTGCAGGCCCTGTAGCTCCGCGTTTTGCGTGACCATGGCCTCGGAGATAACCAGCTCGCCCATGAGATTTTGCAAAGTGTCCAGCTTGCTTACGCTTACATTAATCAAGTTGGTTGTGGCGGCGGGCGCGGCACTGCTTGGCGCGGTGGCGGCGGCGATTGCGGCGGCGGCGGCTTTCTTCTTCGCCTCTTCTGACGCTACAGCCGTCAAATCATCTGAAGCGGCCGACTCAACAAGGGGGGCTTCAGCCGCCATCGCTGCTTCCATCGGAATGGGGGGCTGCTCGACGGGCGGTTTGGCTTCGGTTATGATGGTTCCAAGTTCCACCAGATTCAACTCCCTTAGATACACCGTCTGACTGAGGTGATTATTAATTCGCTGGTAGTCAAGCTCGCTGACAAATTCGAGCTCGAAACCGTTTTGGCGGATAAGTTCAATGGCGGACTCGTCGATAACGTCCGCGGGTACATGGGTGACATCCTGCGCCAAATCCTGTAGGTTGTGCACCAAGGTGTAGGCGCGGATGTTCTCCATTTCACATCCATCTTGGAAGTAAATCATTGCCTTGTACCGATACATCATATCGCCTTCTTCTTGCTCAGATTTGGCTTCCGAAACAGCCGGAGCGGGTGCAGTGGTGACTGCGCTTGTTGCCTGTGGGGCGGGTACCGGCTGGGTCTTTTGCGCTACTGGGGCAGGGGCTGCCGGGGGGGGTGAAGCGGGCGCAGGTGAAGCCGCACTCGCTGGCGGCAATGACGTGCCGGTTTTTATGGCCTTCAAGAAAGCCTCTATATCTTTTATCAAAGCGGAACCGTCGCCGTCGGAGTTCTGCCCGTTGGAAATCTTGCCCAGCTCCGCTTTTACAAAGTCCAAACTTTCCAATACATGGTCGGACAGACGCTTAAAGTCCAAATTCTTGGGGCTTTCTTCGCGCAGATAATAAAACAAGTCCTCGATGGCATGGCCTACCGCGGCGATGTTGTCGTAGAGCATCATGGCGCAAGAACCCTTGATGGTGTGCATAACGCGGAAAATCTCATTGATTTGGTCGGGGTTGTACTCCGACTCACTTTGCACAATGGTGGTTTCTAGCTGGTCAACAAGCTGGGTCATTTCAAATATGAACATGTCCAGCATTGACTCCCTATCAAAATCAGCCATCGGCACGTCACCCTCTCTCGTCTGCGCGGGGTTTGCCCCCACTTATGTTCGCCTATATTAAACTACATAACGACAATAAAAACAAGTGCATGTTTTGCGCGCACGCCAAATTACTCTTCCTTGCGGTATATGGCGGGCTTTATGTATTTGTACGCAGAGTTCGTGTTGTTGAGCGATTCCGAGTGGCCTATGAACAAATAGCCCCCCGGCTCGGTGGCGTCGTACAATTTTTTTACCACAGATTCCCGCACGCCGGCATCGAAGTATATCATCACGTTCCGGCAAAATATGACTTGCATTTTTCTGGAAAAGGGGATGGTCTCCATCAGGTTGAACTTCCGGTAAATAATATTTTGACGGATGATGGATTGTGTTTCGCTAAATTGGTGGTCCACTTTTTTAAAATAGTCGAGCTGCCATTGCTTGGGCAGGGACTGTACCCCCTCGGTAGCGTACCGCCCGTACACGGCTTTGTCCAGTACATTGGTGGAAATATCGGTTGCCAATATCTGGGTGTCCCATTTGTCGCCGGTTTTCTTGAAGTGGTCTTGGGCCAGCATTTGCAAGGTGACGGGCTCTTCCCCCGAGGAGCTGGCACAGCACCACAGGCGAAAATCCCTTTGGTTTTTATATTTTTCCGAGATATAGGGGAGCACGGTGTCGCGCAGGTAGTCGAAGTGGTCTGCCTCGCGCATGAAAAATGTGTGGTTGGTGGTAATTTTATCCACAAACCGGACGATGGATTCGCCGCTTTTATCCCGTATCAGGTGGTCAAAATAGTCAGAGAAGCTGGCAAAACCCTGGTCCATCAAGGTAGTGCGCAGACGGGAATAGACCAGCGTCTTCTTCTCGTCACTCAACGAGATGCCGTAGTTGGCTTTGATAAAGTCCCTAATGCGGTTAAATTCAGCAGTTGACAGTTCCGGCATATCCTCACCCGACAATTTTTCCTGTATGATACCACCTATAAAAGCAAAAGGAAAGGGCTTGGCGAAAATTGCTGAAAAAAATATTAAAAGTGGCTGGAATTATCGTCGAATGTAACCCGTTGCATAACGGCCACATAGCGCATATTCAAGAAACACGGCGCATTACGGGGTGCGAAAAAATGATTGCCGTCATGAGTGGTAATTTCGTCCAGCGGGGTGAGCCGGCTGTGTGCGACAAATGGCGGCGCACGAAAATGGCTTTGCTTGCCGGGGTGGATATGGTCATTGAGCTGCCCCTGCCCTATGTCATTGGCGGTGCGGATTATTTTGCCCGGGGGGCGGTGGGTTTGCTGGCGGCGGCGGGCATAGTGGATTGCCTGTGCTTCGGAAGTGAAGCGGGTGATATCGACGCGCTGAAGGCGGGGGGTGCTGTGCTGTCCGAGGAGCCGCCTATATATAAAGAAGCGTTGCGTGAGGCATTGGATGCGGGGAGAAGCTTCGCGGCGGCGCGGGGGGCGGCCTTGACAGCGGCGATGGCCTCGGCAACCCGGGCATTGACCACCCTGCCGAATAATGGGCTGGCCATGGAATACTGCAAGGCATTGGCGTTGCTGGGCTGGCCCATGGAGGCGTATACCACCCACCGGAGGGCCGGGGGGCCCAGTGCCACGGCCATTCGCAAGGGTATTCACACAAATGGGGGCGTGGTTAATAGTGCGCAAGGGGAAGAAATGCCCGATTTTGCTTGCCGGATTTTGCGTGAGGCCCGGGGAGAGATGGCGCGGCTGGATGATTTCAGCCCTATGTTCCGCTATCTTATTGCCAGAAATGACGCGCCTGTGTTAAACGAAGGCTTGCATCACCGCTTCCGCCGGTTCGCCCGGGAGCATACATGCCTTACCGATATTTTGGCCGCCGTGAAGACAAAGCGGTATACCCTCACCCGCCTGCAACGGGAGGCGATGAAGCTCATTTTGGGGATTTCTCCGTCGGATATGTGCGAATACGAGGCGGCGGGGGGGCCGGGATATATCCGTGTGCTGGGCTTTCGCAGGGAATCGGCGGCTTTGCTTGGCCAACTTACGCGCCGGGCGCGCCTTCCCGTGCTGACCCATGGCGAGGCGGTTCGCGCCTTCCTTTCCCAAGGCGGCGCGGCGGCGAAAATGCTGGAGAAGGAATGGGAATCGGAGGATATTTACCCTTTGGCATATAAAGTGGGTTGCAAGCCCACTGCCCATGATATATACTCGAAAAAGCGACACAACATTATCATAATAGGAGGTAGCAAAGATGGCCTATAAAATTACCGACGCGTGTATCGCCTGTGGCGCGTGCGTCAGCGAATGTCCCGTTTCCTGCATCAGCGAGGGCGATGTGTATGTAATCGACGCCGATGTGTGCATTGACTGTAACGCCTGTGCGGTCATTTGCCCGGTTGACGCTTGCGTGCCGGCATAGCTTGTGTACTTAATGCACGTTGAACATGCGTAAAAAAGCCGCGTTTGCGGCTTTTTTAGTAGTTTTGGTTCCCACGGTTTCATCTTCACAAAAATAGGAGGTTGTTGCAAAATGAGCCAAGAAATTATTGCCAAGGCTGGCAAGGTTGTAACGCGTAACACCGTCGAGGACGGCAAATACACCGGGGGGATTAGCGTCCTTTCACTGATTGATTTGGAGGGCTTCCCCACGGCATCTGTTTTATCGCCGTCAAAAAGTGACGGAATTAACTGGATGACATTTTGTACAAACATTAACGCAAACGGCGCGAAGCGAATAGCAAAATGCAAGCGTGCCAGCGTTTGCTTCGCCACGGTGGAGTATTGTATTAACCTGGTCGGCGAAGTGGAAATTATCACAACGCCGGAAGTGAAAGCCGAAATGTGGTATGACGGTTTATCGCACCACTTCACCGGCGCGGATGACCCCAGCTATTGCGTGTTTAAGTTTACCACCAAGCGGTACAAAATACTCTTTACCGAGACTGGGGAAGAAGCGGAAGGCACAATATAAAGCCGAATCAGGTCACTGGCTTTGTGACGCCGTAGCTTCGTCTGAATCCTCCCCCTCCCGGGCGATGTCGCTAAACTTCGGCAGCTTGCGTATGGCGGGGACGAGGATGTAATATACGCCCGACAAGAGTACAATCACGCCTTGGGTTATGAAAATATACGCGATGTCCGGCACCACGCGCCCGATGAACCCCCCGGTCAGTGCCCCCAGCGCGACGGATATGGCAAAGAAAGTTGTGCTCATCGTGTCCACCCGTCCCACCATGTCCTTCGGTGGGATTTTTTGTTCCAGCGTGCCCTCCACGATGCCTGCCGCGTTTAAAATCGTCGCGATTATCACCGTTATCCCCAGTGCCGCGAAAAAGGATTCGGGTATCACCAGCACAAAAAGAATGCGCAAGCCACCCGCCAACACAGAGAACATGAGCAACAGTGGGCCCACCCTGCATTTTTTACCCAGGGGCTGTACTATAAATGAAGCGATGAGGCCGCCCAGCATGGTTATAAAGACAAAGAGGATATACCCCTGCGCGCCCGCGTGATACTCAATGAAGGCGGGCCGGTTTACATAGGCAATCTGACCAATGAATACAAGGGTGACACTGGCGATTAAAAAAAACAAGAGTACGTTCCCACGGAGGAATTTCATGCCCGCCATGAGGTCGGCCAGGTAACTGTGCGTTGCTTTGCCGCCGGGTTCGGCCTTATGCTTCGGGTCGCGCAAAAACAAAGAAAACAGGAACGCCCCCGCCAAAAAGCCCGTACTCAGCCCGAGAATCAGCTGAAAGTTATCCCCCTGGCCCAAGATTACAAAAATCAAAATCGCCAACAGGATGCCCGCTGTCGTGGCGGCGATATTAATGAGTGAGTTGGCGGTTAAAATCTCCTCTTCCTTGACGATGTGCGGCAACAATGCCCTGCCCGCCGGCGACTCGAACATCGCCGCAAAGGAAAAGACAGTAATGGTCGCGAACATAAAGAGTACACCGATACTTTCCAACAAGGGCGTAAAAGCCAACAGTGCCAGCACCCCAAATTCCAACAAAGTTGTCAGCCGCATGATAGTTACTTTTTTACTCCGGTCTACCACCGGCCCCACCATAAAGGAAAAAATGCGCGGCGCACTCATTAAAAACCCCGCGATGCCCGTGTATAGCGCGTTTCTGTAAAGTAAATGCACGCTGAGCAACATAAATATCGAAAAAATACCATTGCCCAGCGTGGAAAAAATCTGATACACCAAAAATATCCGAAACTGCCCGCTGGTTTTTAACAATGCTCCCATTCCTAGCCTCCTATGTATTCATAATCATTGTATTGTAGCATACCCCTCATACGCATTTCCCTGCCTCCCCGTGGGAAGGGGTGGTGGTAATACTTACGAACATATTCACGCAGTGTATGTGGTTTGTGTGAAGAAGATATGATATAGTTGCGCGACTTTGTGCGGTTATGGGAAGTGGAAAATGGGCGAAGTGAAGCTTGTGGCGACGGCGGCCTTCGGGTTGGAGGCGGTGGTAAAGCGGGAAGCGGTGGCACTGGGCTTTACCGGGGTTACTTGCGTGGACAACCGGGTAGACTTTTCTCCGGCTAAAGGAGAATTGCTTGAGTCGGCTGTGGTCCGGGCCAATTTGTGGTTGCGTAGCGCGGACAGGGTGTTGCTCAGGCTAAGTGCCTTTGAAGCGACGAGCTTTGATATGCTTTTTGAGGGGACGAGGGCACTGCCTTGGGGCGATTGGATTCCCCCCGACGGGAAATTCACCGTAACGGGAAAGTCGGTGAAGTCGGGGCTATTTAGCGTGCCGGATGTGCAGTCCATTGTGAAAAAGGCTGTGGTGGAGAAATTAAAGGCGAAATACAAGCAATCCTGGTTTGCCGAAACCGGCGCGGAATATACCATTCAAGTATCTTTGCTTAAAAATGTTGCCACGCTGACCATTGATACCACCGGCGCAGGGCAGGGTCTGCACAAGCGCGGCTACCGCGCCAAAGCCAACGAAGCCCCCCTGAAGGAAACCATGGCAGCGGCACTCATCGCCCTGGCACGCTACAATGGCAAGGAAAATTTTCTGGACCCCTGTTGCGGGTCGGGTACTTTGCCCATCGAGGCGGCGTTGATGGCGCGTAATATCGCGCCGGGGCTGGGCCGCAAATTCGCTTGCGAGGAGTGGCCGCAAATCCGGCGCGCCGCATGGAAAGAAGCCCGCGCCGCCGCTTACGCCGCCATACGTACCGAGGCCATGCCCCCGATTTTCGGCGCGGACGCCGACCCGGCGGCCATCGTGCTGGCCAAGGCCAACGCCGAGCTGGCCGGGGTGGACGATTGTATCGTATTCGAAAACCGTGTGGTGGCGCAGACCCATCTCCCCGCCGAAAGGGGTATCGCCATCGTCAACCCTCCCTATGGCGAAAGGCTGGGCCGGACCAAGGAAGTGGAACGCCTGTACGCCGAGCTGGGGAAAATCTTCAACCCGACCCCCTGGCATGTATATGTCATCACCCCCGACGAGTTCTTCGAAGCCGCCTATAAAAAGAAAGCCCGCGCAAAGCGTAAGCTGTTCAACGGCATGATAAAGGTGGATTATTACCAATATTTTTAAGACAGGATGAGTTAGCCATGCAACGATTCAAGGCCATGATGTCCGGCGTGGATATGACCGAGGGCGCACCGTGGAAAAAGTTGCTTATTTTTACGACGCCTCTTTTGATTGGCAATATTTTTCAGCAGTTGTATGGCTTGGTGGACGCTATCATGCTGGGGAATTGGGTGGGGGTGCAGGCGTTGGCGGCGGTAACGTCTGTGTTGCCCATATTTTTCCTGATTATGGTCTTCATGATGGGGGTGGCCATGGGGGCGGGGGTTATGGTCTCCCAGTATTTCGGCGCGAAGAAGCGGGAGGAGCTCTCCCGCACCATCGGCGTGAGCATCACCCTTACCACACTGCTAGGTGTCTTCGTGGCTGGGCTGGGGCCCCTGGGTACGCGCTGGCTGTTAGCCGCCTTGGATACGCCGCCGGAAATCATAGATTACAGCGTCATTTACATAAACGTCATCCTCTGGGGCGTGCTGGGGTTGGGGTATTTTAATATTTTCTCCGGCATTTTGCGGGGGGTGGGCGATGCCTTCTCCCCCCTTGTGTATTTGATTTTCGCGTCGTTGCTCAACATCGCGCTGAATGTGCTCTTCATCTATATCCTGGGCCTGGGGGTGGCAGGGGCGGCGGTGGGCACGGTGGTGGCACAATCGGTGAGCGCGCTCCTTTGCTTGCGCCGGATGCGACAGATGAAGGACGTATTTGACCTAAAATGGGCCTACCTGGTGCCCCAGCGGGATTTGGTCCGGCAAGTATTAAAGCTGGGCGTACCCACGGGGGCTTCCCAGGCTGTTTTTGCCATTTCCATGATGATGGTACAGCCCCTGGTCAACGGCTTTGGCCTGTTTGTGCTTGCCGCCAATAACATCGTAATGAAAATCGACGGCCTGGTCATGATGCCCAATTTCTCCTTCGGCAACGCCATGACCGTATACGCCGGGCAAAATATGGGCGCGAACAAGCCCGAGCGCGTGTCCCAAGGTACAAAGCAATGTACCTTGCTGGCCTTGGGCACGGCCTTTGTGCTGGTGGTGATTCTCTTGATATTCGGACGGCAAATCGCCGGGTGGTTCACCGATATCGAGGAAGTACTGGATATGAGCGTGCGCTTTTTGCGTATTCTGGCGGTGGGGTATCTCGCCTTTTCGATAAACATTGTGCTGTGGGGAACCATCCGTGGCGCGGGGGACGCCATGACCCCCATGTACGCCGCCATGATTAACACCGCCCTTATCCGGGTGCCCTCGGCCTTTTTGTTCGTACGCTGGCTACAACGCCCCGAAGCCTTGATTTACTCTTTGTTGCTGGGGTGGGTATCCCTGACGGTGCTGGCGGCCATCGCCTACAAAATCGGCAAATGGCGCAAGTCGGGGCTGGTGGCGCAGGAGAACGCCGAAGAGTAATCATGCGTATCCCGTTGGCTCGGGGTGGGGAGGGGGCTGTGCCCGTGCTTGCCGAATTAATTTCGCCCTACCGCTGTGTAGCTGTCATGGGTATGGCAAAAAATACGGGGAAAACCACCACCCTCAACCATTTGATTCGCGCCTTCCACCGGGAAAAAATCAGCGTCGCCCTTACCGGAATCGGGCGCGACGGCGAGGGCGTGGATGTGGTGACGAACACGGAGAAGCCCCGGATTTTCGCCTACAGGGGGACGGTGATTGCCACGGCGGAGGGGCTGTTGCCTTTCTGCGATATCTCCAAGGAGTTGCTGGCGGTTACGGACATGGGGACGCCCCTGGGGCGGGTGGTGCTGGTGCGGGCCTTGACCGACGGCTACGTACAGTTAGGTGGGCCTTCGATTAATGCACAATTACTTGAACTGCTTTCACGGCTCCCGGGAGAAAAAATACTGGTGGACGGTGCCATCAACCGCAAGACGCAAATCCTTGCCGCCGATGCCGCCGTGTTGTGTACCGGCGCGGCGGTGGGCCCGGATATGCGTAAAACCATCGCGGAAACCCGCCATTGGGTGGATATCCTCACCCTTCCCAAGTATGAAGAGGATATGGACAGCGGCAGTTGTGTTCACCTCTCCGGCGCGGTAACGGACGCGGTGGCCGGCGATATCGCCGAAGGCACCACCGTAGTAGCCCGGGACGCCGGGAAAATATTTATATCCGCCCCCGTCCGCCAAAGGCTTGCGGCTAAAAATATAAAACTTGCGGTAATGCGTCCCATTCATTTGGTTGCCCTTACCGTCAACCCCACATCGCCCTATGACGGGGGGTACAATCCCGAAATATTTTTGAAAAAAATGCAGGAAGCTGTTAAAATTCCGGTGTACGATGTTGGGCGTTGAGACGGGGTGAGGTGTATGTTTGGGTTTGATGCGCCGCAACGCAAGGCTATGGGGCTAGATTTTATACTGGGCCGCCTGTCCCCGGCCTCGCCCTACGGCGCGGAAAAAATCAAGGCGATGCACTTTCTCAGCCCCCAGGAGCTGGCGCAAGCCTTTGACAACATACAAACCGCCATGGCCCACCCCCGGGAGCTGGAGGAATTGCGCGGCCATCTGGCTTCCCTTAAAAATATCCGTGGCTCCATTGCCAAGGCTGTGCTCACCCAAGTGGATTTCTTCGAAGTAAAGCATTTTCTTATTACATACGAAAAATTACTCCCAGCTTTCAAGCAATTTAACTTTAGTGGCATAGAATTGCACCCCATGGAGGACGCGCTGGCCATCGTTGACCCAAGGGGCTTGCGCGTTGCGGCCTTCGTGGTGGAGTCCCCGGAGCTCTCCCAAATCCGCAAGGAAAAGCTCCGGGCAGAGGCCGGCGACCCCCATTCCGAAGAACGCCGCGCACTGGTGGAGCGCGAGGACGCGGAAGAGGCGAAGGTGTTGCGGGAAATGTCCGGCGCGTTGCAGGCGCACATCCCGCTTTTTCTGGCCAATCTGGAGCATATCGGCGCGCTGGATTTCACCCTGGCCAAAGCAAAGCTGGCCGCAGAATATAATGCCAACCGCCCCAAAATCAGCGACCGCGGGGTGCTGTCCTATACCCGCCTGGCCAACCCCTACATGGCCCATGCCTTGAAGCATCAGCCCTTAACCAAAATTTCTTTGACCCTGTCAACGGCCGTGACCGTCATCACGGGGGCCAACATGGGGGGCAAAAGCGTGGCCATCAAATCCGTTGTTTTGAATACCCTGCTGTGCCGGCTGGGATTTTTTGTATTTGCCGATTGCGCGGAAGTGCCCCTCTTTGACGGTATTTGCTTGATTTCCGAGGATATGCAGGATGTAAACCAGGGGCTGTCCAGCTTTGGTGCGGAGATTGCGCGCTTGCATGAAATTGTGCACCGGGGGAAAAAGGAATTTCTCCTCATCGCGCTGGACGAGCTTGCCCGGGGAACGAACCCCACCGAAGGCGAGGCCATCGTAAAGGCCGTAGCGAATTATCTGGCCAAAACCGGATGCCTGTGCCTGATGGCCACCCATTACAACCAGGTGGCCAAGCCCGGCTTCGCGCACTATCAAGTAAAAGGGCTTTCGTTCACGGCCCCAGGCGCGGCCTACATGGACTATCATTTAATAGAAGCCCCTCACGATGCGCCAACCCCCCGGGACGCACTGCATATCTGCAAAACCCTTGGCCTGGACGGGGATTTACTGGAAGAAATACAAAACGAGTACAGGAGGCTGGACTTATGATACGATTGCGCATGTGCGCCCACGATGCCCACTATGCCGGGGGCTTGGTGGACGGCGCGAAAATGCTACAGCTCTTCGGGGATGTGGCGACAGAGCTGTTAATCCGCAACGACGGGGACGAAGGGCTTTTCGTGGCCTATGATAACGTGGAATTTCTTGCTCCCGTGTTCGCCGGGGATTATATCGAGGCGACGGGGGAAATCGTGAAAATCGGCAATACTTCCCGGAAAATGGCCTTTACCGCAAGAAAGGTCATCACCCCCGACCCGGAGCGGGGCATGACTGCGGCCAAGGTGCTGGCGGAGCCGGTGCTGGTATGCCGGGCAAGCGGGACTTGCGTAGTACCCAAGCGCGATGGATAAATTGATAATCACCGCCGCCATTTGCGGGGCGGAGGTGACGAAGGCCCACAATCCGGCCATCCCCTACACCGTGGAGGAAATCGGGCGGGAGGCGAAATCGGCCTGGGACGCCGGGGCCGCCATTATCCATTTGCACGTGCGCACCGACGACGGCACCCCCACCCAATGCGAAGCGCGTTTCGCCCAGTGCATAGCGGAAATTAAACGCCTGTGCCCGGAGGTAATTATCCAGCCCTCTACCGGGGGCGCGGTGGGCATGAGCGACGCCGAACGCATCCAGCCCGTACAGTTAAGGCCGGAAATGGCTACCTTGGACTGCGGAACCTGCAATTTCGGCGGGGACGATATTTTTGTAAATACAGAAAATACTATCAAGGCATTTGGTGAAAAAATGATTGCCCTGGGCGTAAAGCCCGAGGTGGAGGTTTTCGACAAGGGGATGATAGACACCGCCCTCCGCCTTAACAAACAAGGATTTATACTTGACCCCATGCATTTCAATTTCGTCATGGGCGTCAACGGCGGTATCGCCGCCACAACGCGGGATTTCGCCTTCCTGCGCGACAGCATCCCGGCCCATGCGACCTTTACCGTCAGCGGCATCGGGCGGGCCCAGTTCCCCATGGCGGTGCTGGGCATCATCTCCGGCGGCCATGTGCGGGTGGGCTTCGAGGACAATATTTACCTTTCGAAGGGCGTGCTGGCTAAATCCAATGGCGCGCTGGTGGAAAAGGCCGTGCGCCTGGCCCATGAGCTGGGGCGCGAAATCGCCTCCCCGACTGAGGCGCGGGCAATCCTGGGACTCAATCAATCCAAATAGCGGGTGATACGATGAAAAAAATATGTAAATACGGCACGCACCGGGTACTGGAGCCGGCGGGCGCGTTGCCCCAGGCCGCCTACAAGCTGGACAATGCCATGGATACCGCCCCCAACGAAATACGCATCGACGTGCAATCCCTCAATATAGATTCCGCGTCCTTCACCCAAATCCGGGAAGAGGCCCAAGGGGACATCGAGAAGATTAAAGCAAAAATACTGGATATTGTAGATAAACGGGGCAAGATGCAAAACCCCGTAACCGGCTCCGGCGGTATGCTCATCGGCACCGTGGCGGAAATCGGTACCGCCCTGCACCGGACAGACATAAAAAAGGGGGATAAAATCGCCACCTTGGTGTCCCTCTCCCTCACGCCGCTGAAAATCAGCGAAATCACCGCCATTCACCCGGACATTGACCGGGTGGACGTTACCGCCCAGGCCATTCTTTTCGAGACGGGCATATACGCAAAGCTACCCGAAGACATGCCCGAAGCCTTGGCCTTGGCCGTCCTGGACGTAGCCGGGGCCCCGGCCCAAACCGCCAAGCTGGTGCGGCCGGGGGACAGTGTTTTAATCCTGGGCGGCGGCGGAAAATCCGGGATGCTGTGCTGTAACGAGGCCATGAAGCGGGTGGGGCCCACGGGCAACGTGGTGGCGGTGTGCGTGCTGGAGGAGGACCGGCAAAGGCTCTTATCCAACGGCCTTTGCCACCATGCCCTCATCGCCGACGCCACCCGCCCCTTGGCGGTTTTGGACAAGACCCTTGAGGCCAACGGCGGGCGGGAATACGACATCTCCTTCAACGTGGTCAACGTAAGCAACACGGAAATGGCGGGGATTTTGCCCGTGCGTGACGGCGGCATCGTGTATCTTTTCTCCATGGCCACCAGCTTCACCCAGGCCGCCTTGGGCGCGGAGGGCGCGGGAAAGGACGTGACTATGCTCGTGGGCAACGGCTATACCAAAGACCACGCGGAAATCGCCTTGGCACAATTGCGGGACAACCCCAAGCTCCGCAAGCTATTCACAGAGAGGTGGGCGTAGGCCATGAAAAATACGATTTTCAAGGACATCCCGCAGGAAAACTGGGAAAGCTGGCAGTGGCATCTGAAGAACAATGTCAAAAAAACCGACGCGCTGAAAAAGCTCATCCCCATCGGCGAAAAGGAAGAGGCGGACATCGAGGCGTGCCTGAAAAAATTCCGCATGGCTATCACGCCCTATTACCTTTCGTTAATCGACCTGGACGACCCTTATGACCCCATTCGTCTGCAATGTATCCCAACCGTGGCGGAGCTGACCACCATGACCGGGGATTTATTGGACCCCTTGCACGAGGACGCGGATTCCCCGGTGAAGGGGCTGACCCACCGCTATCCCGACCGCGCCCTTATGCTGGTGACGGACCAGTGTGGCATGTATTGCCGGCATTGCACCCGCAGACGCTTCGCGGGCCAGCACGATAGCTCCATGCCCATGGACAACGTAGAAGAGGCCATCGCCTATATCGCCGACACGCCGGTTATCCGCGATGTGTTGCTCTCCGGCGGCGACCCGCTGATGCTGGAGGACTGCCGGCTGGAATATATTATCGCTAAATTGCGGGAAATCCCTCACGTGGAAATCATCCGGCTGGGCTCCCGCTTGCCGGTGGTGTTGCCCCAGCGCGTCACCGGCGCGTTGTGCGCCATGCTCAAAAAATACCATCCCATATGGCTCAACACCCATTTCAACCACCCCAACGAAATCACCCCCGACGCCATAAAAGCCTGCGAAATGCTGGCCGATGCGGGCATTCCCCTGGGCAACCAAAGCGTGTTGCTGGCCGGGGTCAACGACTGCGTACACGTGATGAAGGATTTGGTGCAAAAACTTATGAAAATCCGCGTAAGGCCGTATTACATATATCAGTGCGACCTTGCCCAGGGGCTGACCCATTTGCGTACCCCGGTTTCGAAGGGCATAGAAATCATCGAGGCCCTGCGCGGGCACACCACGGGGCTGGCGGTGCCCACCTTCGTGGTGGACGCGCCGGGGGGCGGCGGGAAAATCCCCGTCATGCCCAATTACCTGATTTCCTACGGCACGAATAAGGCGATTTTGCGCAACTTTGAAGGGGTAATCACCACCTACACCGAGCCCGAATCCTATACCCCGTCCTGCAAATGCGAGGTATGCACCGGGAAAAAGGAAGTAAAATTCGTGGGGCTGGCGGCGTTGCAAAACAACCAGCAACTCTCCCTGGAGCCCGAGGGGCTGGAAAGAAATATGCGCAAGAATAGAGGCTGACATGAAACTCAACTTGAACCCGGAAACCATACAGCTGGCCCGTAAATACGCCAAAAGCATCGCCGCAGACACACAACATTTTATCGACGCCCACACCACGGTAGCCGTGGA
Organism: Defluviitaleaceae bacterium; assembly: GCA_009787785.1. GTDB lineage: Bacteria > Bacillota > Clostridia > Lachnospirales > WQUN01 > WQRX01. Next base: position 58,088 of record WQSR01000003.1, on the reverse strand, counting down.
GCGTACCGTTTGCCGGTTGCTGGGCATCGACGGCGTAAACGAAGCGGACATCCCCTTGCCCAATATCGTGGTGGAGCATATAAAAGAAGCACAATACCTGCCCCTGGGGGCGGCCTATCTTATCGCCAACGCCGTGGCCGTGCTGGGCAAAGCCCCCCAGGCAATCGCCGAGGGCATTTGTGCGGGGCGGGTGGATTTGACTAAAATTCCCCTGGAGGAAGAAGCCCGGATAAAAAAGGAAGCCTTCGCTTTGGCCGCGCCCAGCCTGGAAAAAATCCGCGCCAACCGCCAGGCCCGCAATGCCCTGGCGCAAAAGTACGGCGACAAAAACGAACCCTATCTCTATGTCATCGTGGCCACGGGCAACATCCACGAGGACGTCATACAAGCCACCGCCGCCGTGGCCCAGGGCGCGGATATCGTGGCTGTAATCCGCACCACGGGCCAGAGTTTGCTGGACTTCGTGCCCTATGGGGCCACCGCCCAGGGCTTCGGCGGCACCTACGCCACCCAGGAGAACTTCCGCATCATGCGCGCCGCCCTGGATGAAGCCGGGGAAAGGGCCGGGCGGTATATCCGGCTGTGCAACTACGCCTCGGGACTGTGTATGCCGGAAATCGCCGCCATGGGTGCCCTCGAAGGGCTGGACATGATGCTCAACGACGCCCTCTACGGCATCCTTTTCCGGGACATCAACATGAAGCGCACCCTCATCGACCAGTTTTTCTCCCGGGTGATTAACGGCTTTGCCGGCATTATTATCAATACCGGGGAGGACAATTACCTCACCACGGCAGACGCGGTGGAGGAGGCCCACACGGTGCTCACCTCCCAATTTCTGAACGAGCAATTCGCGCTCCTTGCGGGCTTGCCCGAGGCGCAAATGGGGCTGGGTCATGCCTTTGAAATCGCGCCGGAGGTGAAGGGCGGCTTTCTTTTCGAGCTGGCTCAGGCGCAAATGGCGCGGGAAATCTTCCCCGCCGCGCCCCTCAAATACATGCCCCCCACCAAGTTCATGACCGGGGATATCTTCATGGGGGCGGTGCAGAACGCGCTATTCAACGCCGTCTCCGTTATCACCAGCCAGAAAATACACCTGCTGGGGATGCTGACGGAAGCCATCCACACCCCCTTCATGGCGGACCGGGCTTTGGCCATCGAAAACGCCCGCTACCTCTTCACCACACTGCACGGCCTGGGGGACGAGTTGCATTTCAAGGAAGGCGGAATCATCCAAAGCCGGGCAAAGGTGGTGCTGGAGCGGGCTTGTGCCCTGCTGGCGCAAATCGACGAAAATAAACTCTTCGCCACCTTGGAGCGGGGAACCTTCGCCGGGGTGAAGCGTAGCCGGGAGGGCGGCAAGGGGCTGGAGGGCGTGGTGGCGAAAAGCGAAAAATACTTCAACCCCTTCGTCACGCTTATGCTGGGAGGCGCATCATGATTATCAAGCCCTATGGCGACACCCTCAACGACGGCAAGGTACAGCTCTCCTTCACCTTGCCCATCCCCAACGACGAAAAGGGTGCCCAGGCCGCTACGCGCCTTGCCGCGAAGATGGGGCTCACCGCCCCCGCTGTGGCCCATCGCAAGACCCTCTGCGACGGCTTTACCTTTTACGTACTCTACGGAAGCGTGGCCCACAGCGTCAACTACGATGAAATCCACGTACAGGCCGTGGAGGGGGAAGCCATGACCATGGCCGAAATAAACGACTACATCTGCGAAAACATCCGGCGAAAAATCGTGGTCATGGGCGCGTCCACCGGCACCGACGCCCACACCGTAGGCATAGACGCCATAATGAACATGAAGGGCTTTGCCGGCCATTATGGGCTGGAACGCTATGAAATGATAGAGGCCCACAACCTGGGTGCCCAGGTGCCCAACGAGGAATTTATTAACAAGGCCCGCGCATACAACGCCGATGTACTGCTGGTGAGCCAAACCGTCACCCAAAGGGACATCCACATCGCCAACCTCACGGAGCTGGTGGAGCTCCTGGAGGCCGAGGGTCTGCGGGAAAGGGTTATCCTCATCTGCGGCGGTGCGCGCATCACCCACGAGCTGGCCAAGGAGCTGGGCTACGACGCGGGCTTCGGCGCGGGCAAATACGCCCAGGACGTGGCCTCCTTTGCCGTGCGGGAAATGGTGAAGCGGCAGGATAAAATGCTTTATAATAAACAATAAAAATAACTGAAAGGGGTTATGAATATGAAGGGGTACACATTCGAACAATTGCAAATCGGGCAGAGCGCGTCCTATACCCGGCAGATAACGGAGGAGGACACGCGGGCATTCGCGGAGCTTTGCGGCGATAAAAACCCCGTCCATCTGGACGAGGAATACGCGAAGGGCACGGTTTTCAAAGGGCCCGTGGTACATGGAATACACACCGCCAGCCTGATATCCACGGTGCTGGGGATGCATTTGCCGGGGCCCGGCTCCATTTACGCCAAGCAGGACTTGAAATTCCTGGCTCCCGTGCGCTTTGGCGATACCCTGACGGCCACCTGTACCGTCAAGGAAAAAATCGAGGGCAAGAACCGGGTGATTTTGGATTGCAAAATCACCAACCAAGGGGGCACCGACGTAGTTGTGGGCGAGGCCATGATTATCGCGCCGTAATTATTCGAGGATAAATTCCACTACGGCGTAGGTATTTTCCCGGTGGGGATACCTTTCCCCCAGCCAACCCTGGCGGATGAATAAATACCGCCCTGGCGGTAGCTCGCCGAAAAGCCATTCGAATTGGATATGGTAGGTAATGCTTGTGCCGCCCCTTGGCACCGTGTACAGGAGCAATGTCCAGGGGCCGCCGCCCCGCCCCGGCGGAAAGGGCACGGGCACCCACCGGCCCTCGATATAGTGGGCCAAATCCCAGGGACAGCCATGATAGAAATTGTAATCGGTGCGGTTTTCCAGCGCGAAGGAGATGCCCGTGGGGCTTGCCGCCACTTCCCCCGCCACCGGGAGGATGTCCCGTGGGGAGGCCGCCGCCGCGGCGACGCTGGCCTCCCGCGCTGTTTGCATTTCTTCCGTTATGGCGGGCCGGAGATAAAACATATCCGGCTCCAAGCCCTCGCGCTGAAGGAAATACATAAACAATTCCCGCTGGGCATCGGTGTAGGGGTTGATGGTGACGGCGATGTGATTGTTCACCGTACAGGTGCTCCAGCCCGTGGCACCCATGTCAAAGGCACCCCGCAACAGCCGCCGCGCCGCCGCGTCCAGGGCCACATGGGTGAAGCGCACCTCCCGCACGATGATGCCCATGGCGAGCATTTCATGGATGGCCGTGGCGGAAGCCTCGTCCTCCATAGCCCCCGGAAGCACCAGCACCGTCAAAATCCCATTATCAAAATTAAAATAAAGCCCCCCACGGTACCGCGGCGCAATGACCATACCCGACTCTCCCACGGGCCGCCCCCTGCCGATTGTCTGGGCTTGCTCACTCAAATCGCTTTGGGGGATGGGCGCGGGCACGGGAATGGGTACGTGCTCCGGCATTTCCGCGCCCGGTGCATACGCACAGCCCCCCAGCCACAGCACCACCAAGAAAAATAATCCCACCCTTATCTTCTTCATACTTCCCTCCCATAAACTCCATTTTATTTCACCGTGGTAAATAAAAATCCCGTCCTGGAGAATCTAATAATAAATTATGCAACACAAATGTACAAATAGCCGCGTGGCGGGAGGGTATAATGCAGGTAGATGCGTTCAGCAATCGGGTAATGGCGATTAAACCAAGATTATACCGCATAGCACTATTATATTTGGGTAATGAGAGCATGGCGAAGGATACGGTTGACGAAGCGGAGTACAGGGCGTATATATCCTTAAAAAAACTGCGCCAGCCGGAATATTTCGAGACGTGGCTTACCCGGATACTGATTAACGAGTGTAAAAAAGCAATGCACCGGGCGAAGCGTGAAGTGGCCTATGAAGCCATACCCGAGCCGGCGGCAGAAAATTTTGACGCGCTCCCCTTGAAGGAAGCCATTGGGAAGCTACCGCATGAACTAAGGGAAGTTATCATTTTGCGGTATTTTTCCGGGTACAGTGTGGTTGAAACCGCCCAGAGCCTTGACATTCCCCAGGGCACAGTAGCGACCCGCCAACGCCGGGCATTACAACTGCTACGGCTTGAATTATCTGATGCATAAAAAAGGAGGCCGCCCATGAACCGTCAGCAGGAATATCAGGAATTGCTGTTGGAGCTGGAAAATACGCCCAAGGAAATGTCCCAAATGTCTGCCAACACAAAAATTCGGGCAAGAAAACGTACTATTTTGAGAAGTACACTTATTCCGCCGGGTTTGTTTTTAGCGATGCTGTGCATGGTAACGCTTGCGGTGAATACCTCGCCTACCATTGCGTACGCCTTCGAACGGATACCCGTGCTTAGACAAATTGCCGTCGCCGTCAATTTTAATCCCTCTTTGACGGTAGCCATCGAGCATGAGTTTATTCAGCGCATTGATTTGGCGCAGACCATCGGCGACATAACCATGCGTGTGGAATATGTAATCGTTGACCAGCGGCAGTTGAATATTTTTTATACGCTTTCTTCGCCCACCTATGCCTACCTGAATAGCTGGCGGCCCGCTATCTTTTGCGCCGAAGACGAAACGCATTTGCCTGTATCCATATCCTCCGGCCCGCATACGCAGAGTTCCGGCGCAATCAGGCAGACGGTAGTAAACTTCTTTGACGGGCAAATGCCGGACACCTTGGTATTTGAAATGCTGGTGCTGGGGGTTGACACCGCTTGGATGTACGCCGAAATCCCAGAGCCCGTACAGGCCCTGCCCCAAAGGGAGTACACAGAGCCAGCGGATTTAATTGCTTTTGTGTTTACCCTTGCCTTCGACCCCGGGTTCACGGAGCAAGGTAAAATACTTTACCTGTATCAGGATTTTACATTGGCTGACCAGCGCATGGTGCTCACTTCGGTGGAAATCTACCCAACCCATATGCGCATTAATCTCGCCGCCGACCCCAGCAATACGGCATGGCTACGGTCACTGCACTTTTTCGCGGAGAATGAACGGGGCGAGCGGTTTGATACGATTTCAAATGGGATAACCGCCTTCGGTGCCGTTGATTCGCCCACCATGGCGTCACACCTGTTGCACAGTCCGTTTTTCGCCCAAAGCGAAGCCCTTACGCTGTATATAAAGGGCGTGGAATGGCTGGACAAGGATATGCAAAGGGTGCGCGTGGACCTTGCCAATGGCATTGCCCAAAGGCTACCGGAAGGCGTCACCCTGGATGAAGCCCGCTGGGATGGGCAATCCTGGCATTTGTCTTTTGCGGTTATTGAGCGGGCACCCAATCATAATCACCAGATTTTCGGGCAGGATTTCTTCAATGAAGCGGGGGAGGCTTTTCGTTTTAACGCTTGGTCATCCGGTATCCGGTTCCATTCGTCCCCCGGGTACGACGCGCCGAATGTATTCTTTGTGCAGTTCGCATTGGCGGACTTTCCCTATGACATTGTGTATCTCACGCCCGCTTATTCGCGGGTGGCAACCCTGGTTGCGCCCGTGGCGTTGAGATTAAGGTAGCGGCGATGATGACCCCCCTCCAGCGCGTGGAGCGCAGTATCATAAAAAAATACCGCCCGGTGCTTTGGCGGCCCTTTATCGAGGGTATCAAGCAATATGACTTGATTCAACCGGGGGATAGTATCGCGGTGTGCATCTCCGGGGGCAAGGATTCCACGCTGTTGGCCAAGCTGATGCAACAGCTGTTGCGCTACAGCGATTTTCCCTTTTCGCTACGCTTTCTGGCCATGGACCCGGGCTATGGCAAAAACGGACGCGGGAAAATCGAGTCCAACGCCGCACTGTTGGAGATTCCGGTGCATATCTTCAAAACGGACATCTTCGAGGCGGTGAGCAAGGCCGGGCGTTGCCCCTGCTATGTCTGCGCCCGTATGCGCCGGGGCCATCTCTACGCCCAGGCACGGGAGCTGGGCTGTAATAAAATCGCCCTGGGCCACCATTTTTCCGACGTGGTGGAAACCATGCTCATGAACATGCTCTATGGCGGCACCTTCGAAACCATGATGCCCAAACTCCACAGTCAAAATTACCCCGGCATGGAGCTGATTCGCCCCCTGTACCGGGTCCACGAGGACGCCATTGCCGCCTGGGCCCGCTACAATGCCCTGACATTCGTCCAATGCGGCTGCCCCATGGTTATGCGCCGCCCCGATTCCGAAGGCCGCCGCGCCGAGGTAAAGGCCCTCATCAAACAACTCAAGGCCGGCAACCCGGAAATAGAAAACCGCATTTTTCAAAGCGCGCACCGGGTGAATCTGGACACGGTTATCGGCTACAAAAAACGCGGTCAGCTATACAATTTCCTGGATGAGTATTAAGCCAGCACTTCCATGACGGGGGTGTACTTCATGTCAAAGGCTTGGGCCACTTCCTCGCAGGTCAGGTGCCCGGCATAGCAGTTGACCCCCGGCAGCAGGTTCTTGTCGGCGCGAACGGCGGCCTCCAGCCCCAGTTTGGCGATTTTCAGGCCGATGTTTAACGTGGCGTTGGTGAGGGCAAAGGTAGAAGTGCGGCTTACTGCCCCCGGCATATTGGCCACGCCATAGTGGATGATGCCATCCACCACATAGGTGGGGTCATCGTGGTAGGTGCGGCGGATGGTTTCGCAACAGCCGCCTTGGTCCACGGCCACGTCCACAATGACCGCGCCTTCGCGCATGTTTTTCAGATGCTCCCGTTTAATGAGCTTGGGGGCGGCGGCACCCGGAATCAATACCGCGCCAATTACCAAATCCGCTTGGCTGATGGCGTTTTCTATGTTGGCCGCCGTGGAGAACAGCGTCTGGATGCGATTGGCGTACACATCGTCTAGGTAGGTGAGCCGGTCCAGGCTGGTGTCCAAAATGGTGACGTTGGCACCCAGGCCGATGGCCATTTTCATCGCCGCCGTACCCACAACGCCGCCACCCAAAATCACCACATCACCCTGGTGCACCCCAACGGAACCGCCAAGCAACACACCGCGCCCGCCCATGGGCTTTTCCAGGCAACGGGCCCCGGCCTGTACGCTCAGCTTGCCCGCGATTTCACTCATGGGGCGCAACAGGGGCAAGCCGCCGCCGGCGTCGCGGATGGTTTCGTAGGCGACGGCCTTGGCCTTGCAGTTGAGCAACGCGTCGGTAAGCTCCTTGTCCGCGGCCAGATGCAAATAGGTATAAATAATCTGCCCCTCCCGCATGAGGGGATATTCCTCTGCGAGGGGCTCCTTCACCTTCACCACCATGTCGCACATTTCCCATACCTGGGCGGCGGTATCCAAAATAGTCGCCCCTGCGGCCTTATACGCCTCGTCGGAAAAGCCCGAACCCGCGCCCGCGCCGCTTTGCACATACAGCTGATGGTTCTGTCTTACGTAGCTGACCACGCTCTCCGGCGTCAGCCCCACGCGATACTCGTGTTGTTTAATCTCCGTTACGGTTCCGATGCGCATGAAAATGCATCCTCTCTTTTACTATTATTTTACTCCAACGCGATTATAACAGATTTTTCCACTTCGGCTACTCCCCTGCCCTGCACCTATTTTTCCATACAAGCATAGGATGTACCAACGAAACAAGCTAACGCTTAAAGGAGGTATCACAATGCCTATGTTATGGAGGCCGCGTCACCCCAGCTTTTTTCACCGCTTTCCCCGTCATCCCCATCCCCTGTTCTGGCGGTTTAGGCCCTTCCGTCGCCACCCGCAATTTTGGATGAGGCCGTGGTAAACACGCCTTAATCCTCGCTTTCACTCTCCCGGTGTATCTCATATAATACGCCTTGCAGGTCCTCTATTTTCTCAATGGGCATCGCCGCCAGCAGAAGTAGGGGGCCTTTTTCCATATTGCCCTGCCGGTCCCAATTCGCCTTGAAAACCGCCAGATATTCCGTAAGCCGTTTATCCACATAGCACAAGCCCACGGCATGGATACGGTTCAAGCCGGTGAGGTCGATGGGCTTTTTCATAAAGATTTCGGTTTCGCCTGCGGCCAGCCGGTCCAGCTCCGTGTCGGTGAAGGGCTTGAAGCCGTAATCCATCAGACGCACCTGGGCCCAACGGTTGTACCCGGGCAGGTATATTCCTGCCCGCCGAAGGGCCATATATAAAGGCGGCAAAGCAATGGCCGCCGCCTCCAGGGCCCATATCGCCTGCATGGCAAGCCCCGGGATTTCCCGCTCCAATATGGCGAAGGCTTCCACTTCCCCCCGCAAAGGGAATCCCTCCCACATCAGCGCGTACACCACCGCGCATCCCCCAAGGGCACAAAGGAAGGCAAGGAAGCCCCATGTCACCTTGAAGAGCCGCTTCAAGCCAAACACCGCGCCGCCAAGCCCCGCCCCAAACAAAACAGGCGCGAACACCCGCGCCGCGATATTATATGCACTCCCCATCCAAGCCTGATACGCGAAGCTAAGGATAATCCCCAAAAGGGAAAAGGCGAAAAACAAGGCGACCAGCCCGATGATGGGATGAAAGCGTATCTTATGTAAGTTCATCGCGTTCCCCCGGTTTTACAATTTTATACAAAAATTATACGTAATACGCGTCTCGCGGTCAATCGTTTGCACTGGAGGTGGTTTTTACGTACAATGCGAAACGAGGTGAGATTCCCTTGCTGTTGCAAATGAAAGATGTAAACAAGCACATCGGCGTGACGGAAATTTTGGGTGATGTGTCTTTTATCATAGAGGAAAAGGAAAAAGCGGCTCTGGTCGGTGTGAACGGCGCGGGCAAGACGTCGGTATTCCGGCTGATAACGGGCAAGTGGCAGGCCGACGGGGGGCAGATTGTTTTCGCCAGCCACCGCCGCTTGGGGTATCTTCCCCAATTGGCACAATCCGACGTGCCGGAGGAGGAAGTGGCCCCCGCCCCGGAGCATACTTTATATGAAGTGCTGGACGCGGTGTTCGCCCCGGTGCAGAAAATGGAGGCCGAGCTCCGCGACTTGGAGCGGCAAATGGCCACCGCCACAGACGAGGCCCTCAAGCAAATCATGGGGCGGTACGACAAGCTGACGGCACGCTTCACCGAGGCGGGAGGCTTCGAAGCCGCGAGCCGGGTGCGGGGGGTGTTGCGGGGCCTGGGCTTCCCGGATGAACGGTGGGCACAGCCCTTTAACCAGCTTTCCGGCGGGGAGAAAACCCGTGCCATGCTGGGGCGTTTGCTCCTTGAACGCGCCGATTTACTGTTGCTGGACGAGCCCACCAACCATCTGGATATCGAGAGCGTGGCCTGGCTGGAGGAATATCTGCGGGATTTTCCCGGCGCGGTGCTGCTCATCTCCCACGACCGTTACTTCATAGACAGCGTCGTGACCAAGACCATCGAAATTGAAAACAAGACCGCTTATGTATATAATGGAAATTACTCGGAGTTTGTCAAGCAAAAAGCCTTGAACCGCGAAATCGCCGAGAAGCATTACCGCGAACAGCAAAAGGAAATAAAGCACCACGAGGACGCCATCAAAACCATCCGCTCCTTCAGCACCGAGGCGGCGATTATCCGCGCCAAGAGCCGGGAAAAATTGCTGGCCAAAATCCAGCGGGTGGAAAAACCTGTGGCCTTGCCTTCCGCCATGCGTCTGCGGCTTACCCCCAGCATCCCATCCGGCAACGATGTGCTGGAGGTGGAAAACCTGACCATGGGCTTCGACGGCAAGCCCCTGTTCACGGATATTTCCTTCGCGTTGAAAAAGGGGGACAAAGCCGCCATCATCGGCCCCAACGGTATCGGCAAGACCACCTTGCTCAAGATTTTGGTAAAAGAAATCCAGCCCCACACAGGCCGCATCCGTGAGGGCGTGAATGTAAAATGGGGCTACTACGACCAAGCCCAGCAAAACCTGGATGAGGGGAAGACCCTTTTCAACGAGCTTTCCGATACCTACCCCAAGCTGACCAACACGGAAATCCGAAACGCCCTGGCGGCCTTCATGTTTATCGGGGAGGATGTGTTCAAGCCCATATCGGCCCTCTCCGGCGGCGAGCGCGGGCGGGTGGCCTTGGCCAAAATCACTTTGGCGGGAGCCAATTTCCTGGTGCTGGACGAGCCCACCAATCATCTGGATTTATATTCGAAGGAGATATTGGAGGACGCCCTGCGCAGTTTCCCCGGCACGCTGATTTATATTTCCCACGACCGGTATTTTATCAACCATACGGCCAATCGCGTGATGGAGCTGACATCGGAGGGTCTTCGAAACTTCCCCGGCAACTATGACGATTACCTCCAGCACAAGCAAAAATGGGCACGCGCCGAAGAAGCAACTACTATCCCCCAAGCCGGGCCCGCCCAGAAATCAACCTGGCAAAGCCGCAAGGAACAACAAGCCAGCGAGCGCAAAAGGCTGGCGAAAATCGCAAGGCTGGAAGCCGACATCGCCCAGGCCGAGGAAGCCATAAAAGCCTGTGACGAAAAGCTGGCCGATGACGCAATCAGCCGGGACGCCGCCGCTTCCGCCCAAGCCTATGACGAAAAAATCCAATGGGAAGAAAAACTCGTCTTATTATATGAAGCGTGGGAGAACGGTGCCCATTGAACGAAGGGGAGTGACCATAATGAAGCAGAAAACACTGGTAGACATGCTTTTATACATCCTGGGGATGAGCTTTAACCTTGCCCTGATGGTATTGGTGGGGTACGCGGTGTATCAGTTTACCCTGTGGGGGTTCGCCATGGGGGGGACCATGTCGGAATACATGGTGGCCGAGGGCGAGGACTACGAGGTGCCTTTCGTGCTGGAGGAGTACACCTCTTTGGCCGATGTGGCGCGCAAGCTGGAGGAGGAGGGCATCATACACCGGGCTTGGATGTTCCGGCTGGAGCGGATGCTGATGAACCGGGGCCAGGATTTCCGGCCCGGGGAATTTACCCTGAACCGCAACATGACCAGCTCCCAGATTAACAACACCCTGCGGGCCCGGGCACCGGAGGAGCGGCAGTTCCAGCGCATTACCATCCCCGAGGGCTGGACCATCGCCGATATGGCCAATTACTTCGAACGCCGGGGCTTCTTCGATGCCGAGGATTTTATTTATGCCGCCCAGCACGGGCAATTCAACTACGGCTTTCTCATGCATGTGCCCCGGGAGCGGCCCAACCGGCTGGAGGGGTATCTCTTCCCCGATACCTATGAAATCTCCATGACGCCCTCGCCGGAGCATATCATCCACCGGATGCTCATGCGCTTCGAGCAACTCTTCAGCACCTATTACCAAGACCGGGCCTATGACATGGGCCTGACCATAGACGAAATCGTAATCATGGCTTCGATTATCGAGCGCGAAACCGTGCTGGCCCGGGAGCGGCCGCTGGTCTCCCAGGTCATCCACAACCGCTTGCGCATCAACATGCCCCTGCAAATGTGCTCCACCGTTTCCTATACCATCGGCCCCCGTGACCGCCTGCGCCTAACCTATGAAGAACTCCAAACCGACTCCCCCTGGAATACCTACCTCTTCACGGGCTTGCCCATCGGGCCCATTTCCAACCCGGGCTGGGCGTCCATTCACGCGGCCATGTTCCCGGAGCCGGGGAACTATCTCTTCTTCGTAGTGCGCGACTGGGTCACAGGGGAACAATTCTTCTCCACCAACCAAGCCGACCACGACGCGGCGGCGGCACGCTATCTGGACTAAGGAGTTCTACAACACAGTCCATATTATTTTATTATTTTCCCTATTTATGCCACAGAGAAACACATTGGTACAGTTCGGATTGTTTTGCCAATGCGTGGAAACTGACTTAATTGAAAAAGTCATTTGCAAATTCGGTATTTCAGATATATTTACCCAGTGCAAAGCCCCCTCGGCACATTCGGGTAAAGCGCACCTGTGCGTAGTTTTTCCAAAAAAATAATACCCGGTACGAATTTCATCATCAATTTTTCTGGTTGTAATATACCGTAACGATAAGCCGGTAATTGACGAGCACGTTATTCCCGTTTCTTCCTCAATTTCCCTAAAACACGCAACGAGCGGATTGTCATGCTCTTCTTGTTCGATATGCCCCCCGATGCAAGACCACATACCCGGAGCCAATTTTTTATGAAGCCCTCTTTGAATTAAAAGAACCTCATCTCCATATGTCAGAAACGCCCCCGCCATTTTTCGTAGCTTCATTTTTATCCCTCTATTACTTTTTCTTCCTGTAGGTAACTAACAATGCACCTTTAACTTGCGCCGATGTTGCCATATAGCTATACGTCACAAGCTCCCAACCTTCAATGCAACGTTCCGTAAATCTTTCATTGAACTGCTCAATATCTGCTTCGCCGGCTTTATCGGAAAACCACTTAAAGCCTGTTGTTAAAATTTCTGTTTTGTACTCATACATAATACATTCTCCTGTTCAAAATATAATTTTCTATAGCAAGTTAATTAGCCATATGAGAAAGGAGGGGAGGGTAATCACCGTCAAAAGCGGCAGGATAACACGAACCATCCTGCCGCTTTTGGTAGCTTTATCTTATCCAATTGAAAACAAGATTCTCTTTACCTTCAATAGCATCCAATTCGTGGTGGTCTGCCGTGAGGATAGAACCCCTCAATATGATGGTTTGTGCCACAGCAATAGAATCTGCCAGTGATAACTTATAGGTTGCTTTTAACCGCCCTGCCTCCAGAAAAATTTCTCTGTCAAACTCCGTAACAAGGATAGGGGAATCTTCAACATTTTCAACAACATTCAGAGCATACTCTTTTCCATACTCACGGTAAAACCCATAATATACTTCGTAAAGGTTTACCCTATTCATATATAATCGTACACTGCCGTGCGTGGCCTGCTTCAATATGTCCGCAACAATATCTGCGCCNTTTTCTTGGTTTGTCAGTGCAATTAACGCACAGGCATCAAGGACAAATACATCCATCATGATTCTAANCCTTCAAGGATTTTATCCTCTCTTGTCATAGCTAAAAATTTATCCACAGTAAGACGGCTCCCTGCTGTAAGCCCAAGCAAAGGACACTCGTCCTTCGTGACTTCATGAAGGGGAGTCAAACTGATGATGTTACCTGTTTGCCTAAGTTTTACCCGCTCTGTCGGTATCATCTTAAATAAAGTTTCAGGCAACGCTTTTACACTCAAAACCACTTCAGACATAGATAGTAACCTCTTCTCTATTTTTCAGATAGTTGTAGTATTCGATTGGAACAATCTGCGTACCTATACACCGGTAGAGCCGGTGAAGTGCGCCACCGCTGGGAGCTTACGCACCTGTCGGTGCAAAAACATGGATACACGATACCTACATCCAACGAAAAAATGTTTAATCAGGTTCGATAAAATATGCTCAAAATTTTATCAGCACATTCTTCAGCACTATGAATAGATGTATCTACAGAAAAATCAAACTGTATATTTTTATGCATTAGCTCATGTTGCTGGGTGGACTGGTTTATACCCCTGTCTCCCCGTTCTACATTTCTTCGGCTACATTCATCTAGGGGGCAAAATAGTTCAACCATAAATATATCTAAACCTTTTAAAATGTCGTGAAATATATCTAAATTTGACATATTGTATTTTTCTAAAAATCCTTCAGTGTCGCAAAGCATAGTTTCAAAAATGACATTTATTCCAAGCCCCACCATTGTTTTTGCGAAATGATACATTAACACACATGATTCTGCCATATATTCATATGAATATGCTCCGTGCTTTCCTGCTTTTGCAACAAATTTTGCACAAAGCATCTCTACTTCTAGTTTCACAAACATATCATTGCAAATATGATAAAAATGCTCATTCGCAGCATCCTGTATGGCTTTCGCAACGGATGTTTTCCCGGAACTTGATACTCCATTCAATAAAATTATTTTTCCCTGTTCCATATCACAACTCCTTAAAATACAAGTTATGCTATATTTACCTGCCATTATAGTAACTATAACATGTGCGTAATGGCAGTAAAACATTTATTTCCCCAAACCCCTTAACATCTAATCATACATAATACATTCTCCTGTTTAAAATATAATTTTCTATAGCAAGTTAATTATATCATGGAAAGACAGCACGCAATAATGGAAATTTCCGCGCGCCCTTGAGCGTTTCCGTGCCAGCGCGGCCCATTCGCCCCAACCCGCCACGCGGGTTACTCCCGCAACGTATGTGATTCAATTTTCCTCTTGACAGATGTGTACTAATACATATAATACACGTATGACTCCAAACTTTCACGGGGAGGTAAATGCGTGTTTCAAATTGATTTAAAAAGCCGCAAGCCCATCTATGCCCAGGTGGTGGACAATTTCAAGCGGCTTATTGTAAGCGGGGTATTGCCCCCGGACGAAAAGGTCCCCTCCATACGCGACATGGCCCGGATGCTCACCGTTAATCCCAACACGGTGCAGAAGGCGTATCGCGAACTGGAAGTGCAGGGCTTTTTTTATACGGTGCTGGGCCAGGGTAATTTTATCGCCAGGCCGGAAGCCGCCCACGAAATAGAAGCCCTGTTCACACGCCTGCGGGAAGTGGTGCAGGAGCTTTTATACCGGGGCGTGGAGCGGGAAAAAATCATCGCCGCCACGCGGGAAGGGGTAAACGCATGATTAGAATAGAAAACCTGACGAAAACCTTCGACGGCTTCACCGCGCTGGACGGGCTCAGTTTGCATGTGAAGCAAGGGTCGATTTACGGCATGGTGGGGGTCAATGGCGCGGGCAAAACCACGGCCATCAAGCATCTGGCGGGGCTGTACCGGCAGGAATCCGGCGACGTAAGCATTGACGGCGCGCCGGTTTTCGACAACGCCCTACTTAAATCACGGGTGGGCTACATCCCCGACGAGCTGTATTTTTTCCCCTTTTACACCATGCGGATGCAACATAATTTTTTGCGCCGTTTGTATTCCCCCTGGGGCCGCTGGAACGAGGAGCGGTACGGCAAAATGCTGGCACTAATGGGGCTGGACGAAAAGCGGCGGCTGGGTAAATTCTCGAAGGGGATGCAAAAGCAAGCGGCCTTCATCTTCGCCATGAGTGCCATGCCCGATGTCCTGCTTCTGGACGAGCCCATAGACGGCCTGGACCCTCTGGTACGCAAGGTGGTATTCGAGCTGATTATCGAGGACGTGGCCCAGCGGGGGCTGACGGTACTGATTTCCTCCCACAATTTGAAGGAAATGGACGGCATCTGCGACGCGGTGGGCATCATCAAGGCCGGGCGCATGGGCATCGAGCGGGACTTGGACGATTTGAAGGCAGATGTACACAAAATCCAAGTGGCCTTTCCGGTGGGCGAAGCCGGGGAATTTTCCCTGCTGGGCCCCGACATTCAAATCCTGCACCGGGAAAAGCGCGGCGGGGTGGAGTTGCTGGTGGTACGCGGAGCCCATGACCTGGTGGAAGCGAAAATCAAAGCGATGAACCCGCTATTGTACGACCATTTGCCCCTGACCCTTGAGGAGGTGTTTGTGTATGAAAACCTTCATTAACATTCCGCTCTTGATTGAGCAGTGCAAGCGATTCTGGGTAATACCGGCTTTGTCCATGCTGGTGTATGTGCTGGCCATTGTGGTCCCCATGTACGCGGCAGACCCGACGGGCTGGAATACCGCCGCCCGTATGATAACCATGGTGCTGAGCATGAACCACCCCGTGATGATTACGGCTATGGTGCTTGTGCCTTTGGCGGCGGCGATGGCCCTTTTCCCCTATCATTTCAACGGGGTGGCCAATACGGCCTTCACCGCCTTCCCGGTGAATAAAAAGCAATTGTTTTTCACCAATTTGGCCGCCGGAGCACTCATGTTCATTGTGCCGCTGTTCTTGCTGTCCTTGCTTTTGCTCATACCCATTACCTCGCCGGCCACGATAACCCTGGGGGAGGGCTACGTTGCGAGCTTTTCGCATCCTTCGCGCTTCAATCCCCATTTAACACAGCATATATGGGGGAATTTCGTCCGCCGGGGGCAGATATTGAACAGCTTCCCCATTGTGGCGGCCTTCTTCGGGCGGTCGGTGCTGGGCTTTGGCCTGTATTTCGCGCTGGGAGTGCTGGCGGTTTCCATTACGGGGAGCCGGGTCATAGCGGCCTTGGTTGCCGGTATCGTCGCATTTCTCCCGGCCATCGTGCTGGGGACAATAGCCGTCATTTTCGATTTCTATGTATTCGGCTCCTCGGGGCATGGGATGTTTTTCCTCGACGAGGTTTTATATTTTATGCATCCCGTCACCATGGGCTCTATACTGACCCAATCCTGGCGCGCCAACCATCTCACGGTGGGGGGCATGTGGCCCTATTATTTGAGCTATTTCCTGGTTATGGCGGGTATGTTTGGGGTGGGCGCGTTTGCGTGTCTGCGCCGCGCCGCAGAACGTGCCGGGGAAACCATTGCCTTCACACCCATCAAAAATGTGCTGGTATTCATTATGTCCCTGGCGGGTATGGTGATAAGCGGCGTGTTTTTCATGACCATGATGCAGGGCTCCCGGTTCGGCTATTATTTGGGCTTCGTCCTGGGCTTTGTCATTATTTATTTCCTGGCTCAGATGATTGCGGAAAAGACCTTCCATGTCTGGCACAAGGTACGCAAGCTGGGTATCTTCGGCGGCACCGCCTTGGGGCTGTATCTGCTCATGCTGGGCATCACCCACGGCGCGATGTTTGGGTTTGTCACCCGGGTGCCCCAGGCCGGCGACATTGCGGGGGTATATATCTGGCACGACTGGCCCAGCCCCCACAACGCCACAGAGGGGACAGATTTCAAATTCATCACCGATAGGCAAATCATCGCCCGCACCATGGGCGTCCACGAGGAAATCATCGCGGCGCGGGGCAATTTGCGGAGCTATATGTGGGCCTCCGTAACCACGGGGCGCGTACCCGCTACGGATTTATTCCCCATCTCCTACCGCTTGCAAAACGGCAGGACCATACACCGCACCTACCGTCTGCCCCATGGATTTATGCGAAGCTCGGGCATCGAATACCTGATACGGGAAGAGGCCGTTACCTTCTCCCGCCACCCGGAGCTCCTGGACCCGTCGCGCATTCTTTCCCTGCACATGCGCGTACCGCACCAGTTTGCCACACGCTATAACCTCCCCGTGCCGATACTCGTAGGCGGCAACTACGCCATACACACCTCCCTCATGGAAGCCATACGCCGGGACGTGGCAATCAGTGCCGTCAACAACCGGCGGCGCAGCCTGAACGAACTCCACTGGATAACCCATTCCAGCCTGTCCATTGATATAAACCTGGACTACATGGCGGTAGCGGAAAACTTCCGGCTGGAGCATGTGCGTGTGTATGAGCCCATCATGATGATAGAAGGCACCGTGCGGGCCTCGGCCTGGCAAAACCAAACCCTGCGGCGTTTTCTGAATATCAATGACTTCACCTATACCCTGGCATGGCTCCGGGAGCACTACGCACGGGAGTAGTATTAACCGGCTGTAGTTGAAAAAAAAGCGTATCGTGGCATATAATGCATGATACGCTTTAATTATTGTTACTGGAAGAACAGTCCATATGAACCTCAACCCACCCCAACAGACCGCCGCCGCCCACACGCTGGGCCCCATGATGGTATTGGCGGGCCCCGGCAGCGGCAAGACCGCAGTCATCGTGGCCCGTGCGGTGCATATGGTGCGCAGTGAGCACATCGTGCCGGAGCGGATTTTGGTCATCGCCTATTCCCGCGCCGCCGCCCAGGAGATGAAGCGGCGGTTCGCCCTGCGCTTTGCCCAAGACGGAGGGGCGGTGCCTCCTGTGACATTCGGTACATTCCATTCGGTTTTTTTCCGTATATTGAGAAACAGCGGCGGCGCGGGGGGAATGGATTCCATCATGGAGGATGGGGAGCGGCGCATTTTTGTGCGGGCACAGCTGGCGGAGCTGGAATATGACGCCGACGAGGAATTTCTTTCCGCGTTGCTCAACGAAATGTCCTTGGTGCGCAACGAGCTCCACGATATGGCCCATTATCATGCCGTCACCATCGGCGACAGGGACTTTAAGCGCGTCTGCGCCAATTACCAAGCATACAAAGAAGAAAAAGGGAAAATCGACTTCGACGACATGCTCTGCCGGGCCTATCAACTCCTGCTGGAAAACAAAACCGTATTAAATAGCTGGCGAAAACGCTTTACATATATTATGATTGACGAGTTCCAGGACATTAACCGGGTGCAATACGAGGCGGTGCGTCTGCTGGCCGCGCCGGTGAATAATATTTTCATCGTGGGCGACGACGACCAGAGCATCTACCGCTTCCGTGGGTCGCGGCCGGAATTTCTCCTGCATTTTCCGGCGGACTTCCCCGGGGCCCGGCAGGTGACGCTGGACGTAAACCACCGCTCCACCGATGCGATAATACAATTCGCCAACGCCGTCATAGCCGAAAACCAGCAACGCTACCCCAAAAACATCGTGGGGACGGGACAAAAGGGCCTCGTACCTGTATTATTAAAACCGGAAGACCAGAACCAAGAGGCTTTGCGCATTGGCGAACGCATCCGGCAGATGCAAAGCAAAGGCGCGAGCCTTGACGAAATCGCCATTGTCTTCCGATTAAATATACAGGCCCGTGCCTTCGCCGACGCCTTCATGCACCTGAACATCCCCTACCGCGCCCGGGACGAAATGCCCATCATATACGAGCACTGGCTGGCGGAGGATATTTTTGCCTACCTGCGGCTGGCCATAAACGCACGGCAAAAAGGCTACAATCCCGACGCCACACGCATCGCAAACAAGCCCTACCGTTTCATCAGCAAGGCTTTCCTGGAGGGGCTGAAAAAAAATGACCGGAATATGTTCGCGGCCTATCCCCGGGACAAGGCCCTGCACATAGCCCAGAAATCCCGCCTGGAGGAATTGCACCTACAGCTCAACGTCCTGGCCGGGAAAAAAACCGTTGACGCCATACGCTACATTCGGCGGCAAATAGGGTATAATACGCATATCATCGACCATTGCGAATACCGGAAGCTGGACCCTGCCGGGCTCGTGGAGCTGGCCGACGAAATACAGGAGGCCGCCAAACTCCACCCCGCACCGGAAGATTTCCTCGCCCATGCGCGAAACAGCGTCGCGGCCAAATCTGCCGGTACGCCCGCCGGGCCCTGCGTCACGCTGAGTACGTTGCACAGCGCGAAGGGGCTGGAATTTGAGCGGGTATTCATCGCCGGGGTGGTGGAGGACCTGCTCCCCCACGCCCGAAGCCGCACCGCCGCGGAAATTGAGGAGGAACGCCGGCTATTGTATGTGGGCATTACCCGTGCCAAGGGGGAATTGTTTCTGTCCGTACCCAAATTCCGGTACGATAAACCGGTGGCACCCTCCCGGTTCATCCAAAATATACAAAAATGAGACGAAAGGCAGGATAAGCATGAAAAAATTTTTCAGGAAACATAAGCAGAAATTTGTTTTGGTTATCGCCATTATTATTATTTTGGCAATGGTTGTGGGGCCGATTTTAGTAAATTTCATGTAAGGGGGGATATACGTGGATGATTTTGATGAAATGATGAAATCCTTGGGCATGACCGCAGAGGAGGACGAACCCGCGCCTATACCCCTGGGCGAAGACGGCGACGTTATGGACTTGGACTCACAGCTTGAAGCCATGCTCCAAGCCGACCAGGACGCCGACGACGACTTCGAGCCCATTGAAGTGGGCCCCATCGTCAGCACCCGCTCCATATACGACGCAGGCGGTATGCTGGACGATAACGACGGCAACGCGCTCATCTATTCAAAGGAAGAGAGCAAGGCCGCCATGCGCGGGGAAAAGAAATCCATTTTTTCGGCCTTGACCGTAAGAAAACTGCTGGTGGCGGGTTTTGTTTTGTTGCTCGTCTTTGTGGGGGCGGGGACGGCGGCGGTGCTTGCCAGCCGGGCCGTAGCCGAGCAACGCCTGGAAGTGGCGGCCATGGCCCATTTTACGCCCATATCTTTGCCGCTGGAGGTGGCCAACAACGCCAACTTTGTCCATGTCAACCAGCGGCTGACCATCGGCGCGCAGGATTTCTCCCTTTCCCGTATCGCCTTTGGCTATTCCGGGACGTATGTATATTTCAATGAGCTCTTTGACCCGGAGGATTTCGCCATTGTCCTCTACGACCAAAAAAGGCGGCTATATGTACGCCAGCAATTTGACCTGCGCCACGACCCGGTGCTGGGTACGATTCTGCGCTTTGACCCCATCTACCCCGACGCGCTGTTCCTCACGCTACATGTACAAAGCAACGAGACCCGCGAATACGGGGAGTTCAATTTTCGCCTGGTAGGCGGCCTTACCTTTGGCGCGCCTTTGTTTTACACCCATCCCATTTCGCTGATGCCGGGGAGCAACCCGCAAGGCGGGCTACGGATAAGCCAGGTGGAGTTCAGCAACATCGAAACCGTAATACACTACAGCTTCAGCGGGAGCTTTGCCGGGGTGGGTCTGCGCCAGCGCGACGCGTCAGACCAGACATTTATCCATATGCGGGATAATTTCACGGGCCTGAAGGTATTGACCGACCCACAGGCCATCGCCCTTTTCCCCTGCCGGGACGCCTTCGTGGGGCGGGCTACCTTCGGGCCCCTCATGAGTTTGCATTCCCAGGTGGATATCGTCTTCCGCGATTTGTATTTTGTCTATTTGAACCCCATTGTGGACATCCCCCTGCGCCATTTGAGCGGGCGCAATCAGGACGAGCCGCATACCATGTATATGGGGGCCTTCCGCCTTAACCTGGAGGCCGTGGCCATGCAACAGCATCTGCTGGTGCTGGTACTGCACGGCGTAAACGAAGCGGGTCAGCGGATGCCCACCTATGTAACGCCCAGCCTGCATGTGGACATCGGACGGGGCGAAACGGTGGTCATCCCCGCCCAGCAGGTGAATGTTTCCCCCCTGGGCACGGACGTGGTGTTTAACCTGTGGCCGGACTGGGGCCTAATCAGCGGCGTACACATCGACCATTACACCTTGGTGCTGGAAACGGCGGAGTTTGGCGTGCCGGAGGTAAGCATTACCTTGGATTTATCCCAGGCGGTTCACCATCCCGGCAGTCGCAGGGAGACGGCCATCCTCGCTGTGGAATCGGCCTTCGCCTCCCGCCTTTCGTATATGTCTGGGGAAATCGGGCTAGGCTCTGTGATAGGCTTCGCGCCGGAATTACTGCACGATGAGGAAGTAATGGCACCCTTCGCCCCCCGGACGGTGCACGAGCGGCCCATGTATGGCGCGACGGTGGTGGTTGGGGATTTCATCGACAACTATACCTTCCTTGCGGTGGTGGAAAGCGAATGGGCGATGGGAAGCGGAGGGGACATGCAGTTCCTCCGCACCAGCCACCAGGTCATCGCCCGCAGTCACGACGGGATTTGGTCCATTGTTAGCGACGAACGTATATCACATTAAATTCTACTATGTTTTAATTTGCTTCCTTGTGGCCCTGGGGTCATATTTCTTCTGCCACAACAGGCGCGATTGGGCGTGGCTGGCGGGAGGCATGGCCTTTACGGCTGGGGCGGATTATTTCTTGATTCTACACAACGCCCACCTGCCGGGGGTTGCGGTGTTTTGCTTCACCCATCTGTGCTATGGGATGCGCGCGCACCGCTTTCCCCTGAGACGGGTGGTTTTTGTTTTCGCCCTGGTAGGCATGGCAACCGCGCTATGTGTGGCCATGGACGAAATCATGGCACTCGCGCTCCTGTACGCCTCCCTTTTCGCAATAAGCCTCCTATTGCATATAAAACACCGGCGCACCCTGCACAACGCCCCGTTGATTCTGACGGGCCTTATTCTGTTTGCCCTGTGCGATATTTTTGTATTGCTATACAATGTGCCGCGCTATTTGGGTATAATGCAGGAGCTCCGGCGGGTATCCCCCCTCATATGGTTGTTTTATCTCCCCGCCCAAAGCCTGTTGGCCGTAAGCGCGGTAAGGTTTGAAAGGAAGAAAATCCATGACGCGTAATAATCCCCTGCACGACATTCATCACTACAGCCCCACCATGACCATCGCCCAGCTCCTCACCTTCAGCGAGCGCAAGGGCTTGGGCATCACCCGCCCCATGGTGCAAAACTACATACGCGACGGCTTGCTACCCCCGCCCGACGGACGGCTCTACACCCACAAGCACCTAGCGGCCTTGGTTCTTATCAGCCGCCTGAAAACCGTATTTGACATGCCCACCATAAAAAAAGCCCTCGCGCCCCATCTGGACGGCGAGGGCTTGCCTTTGGAAAGCTACAACCGCCTTATAACCGCGCTGGAGGCGGCGAACCGGCGGTGGGAAGAACATGTGGCCCCGGTTTTCGCACAGGAGCAGGACGCGGAGACCCTGGCAGGGATGTTACATGTGGCGGAGATGCGTTTAATCCAGTAGCCAGTGCAACACATTTATTTGCCGTATTCCGTTGTGGTTAGCGTTTGGCATGATATCGTCCAGCGTTAGCAAATACTTGGGATGGTGGTCGGGTATTTTTTGAAGCGGCGCAAGCTCCCGCGCCAGTGTTTTTTCGTCAAGCACCGTAGTCGCCACCTGATAATAACAGATACCCTCGGCATTGCTTGCGATAAAATCCACCTCTTGTGCCGCCAGCTTCCCGATGCTGACTTTGTTGTCACGGCGCAATAATTCAAGATAAACAATGTTTTCCAGTTGATGCCCCAAATCGGCAGATGAGCCTGTCAGTAGCATATTTCGTAGCCCTGTGTCCACAAGGTAGTATTTGCCATTTGTTTTCAGATGTTGCTTGCCCTTGATATCATAACGGTCGGTCTTGTAGAAAATAAAGCTGTCTGCCAGTGCGCGCACATACCGCTCTACGGTGTTTACCGATATTTTTCGTCCGCTAGAATTAATTGTGTCGCTTATTTTTTTTATCGAAACAGGGCTTCCTATATTTGAGCACAGGAATTTTACCACGCTTTCAAGCACGGTGATGTCATTGATTCCCTCGCGTTTGGCAACGTCTTTGATGAGGATTGTATTGTAAATTCCATCGAGATAGGTTCTGATGATGGCGTCCTTTTTTTCGAGAAAGTGTACATAGGGGAACGAGCCATAATATCTATAATTTTCAAATGCTTCCTTTGGATTGCCGCTTGCGAGCTCCATATGCTCCTTAAATGACAAGGGTAATATGCTAATTTCAATAAAACGCCCGGACAATAGTGTGGCGAGCTCGCCGGAAAGCATATGTGCATTTGAACCGGTGATATACACATCCACATCCTGTTTAATGTAGAGGCTGTCCACTGCTTTTTCGAAATTCGGACATTGTTGCACTTCGTCAATGAAAACATAGGTATACGTTCCCTTGCAAAGACGCTTTTTCACATATTCGTACAGGGCCTTGTAATCGAGCAGATGCTCAAAGTCCACGTCCTCAAGATTGACGGAAACAATTTGCGCATCCGCTATCCCGTCAGCACGAAGATAATCTATATACTGCGCCAGCAGGGTTGACTTCCCGCAACGCCGGACGCCGGAAATCACCTTGATTAATTGTTTTTCTCGCCACTGTGTCAGCGTTTTCAAGTAGTCCTTGCGTGTCACCATGCCATCACTTCCTTTGGCGCAAAGATAGCAAAAAATGCTTGAAACGTCAAGTTATTTCTTTGCATGGAAAAAATGTATGGATTTTGTTGATTTATTTCGCGATATGTTAAAAAAACCGTGGGACTCCGTCCCACACCCTGCAAACTTTTTGAAAAAAGTTTGACAAAAACTACCAAAAAAGCCGCGTTCGCGGCTTTTTAACTAAAGTTTTGGTCGAGCTTTTTCAAAGGCTCGCGGCTGAGCCCGTAGGGTGCGGGGGTAAAGCCCCCGAAATTCATCCTCACAAGACAGCCCTTTTTCCTACGGTTCTATTTACTGTAAAACATCCTTTTCCTGCCCAGATAGTCCCGTACATAGTTTAATGCCTCGCCGAAGCGTTGCATATGCACCACTTCCCGCTCCCGCAGGAACTTGATGGGGTCGGCCACGTCGGGGTCGTCGATGAGGTCGAGGAGATACTCGTAGGTGGAGCGGGCCTTTTGCTCTGCGGCCATATTTTCATACAGGTCGGTGATGGGGTCGCCCTTGGACTGGATATAGGCCGCAGTCCATGCCGCGCCGCCGAAGGAGGGGTGAATGCCCAGCCCGTGGTTTACATAGTCCACGTCCATGCCTGCGTCGCGCATTTGCTGGGGGGTGGCGTTGGCGGTAAGCTGATGGCAAATGGAGCCCACAATTTCCAAGTGGGCCAGCTCCTCTGTGCCGATGTCGTTTAACGTGGCGATGGCTTGGGGCGTGACCATGGTGAAGCGTTGGCTGAGGTAGCGCAAGGACGCACCCAGCTCGCCATCGGGCCCGCCGTACTGGGCGATGATGATTTTAGCCAGGGCGGGGTCGGTTTTTTTGATGCGGATGGGGTATTGGAGTTTTTTTTCATATGCCCACATTTAAGAAGCACTCCTTTCGTTTTGCCAGGGCCAGGGTTCGTCCATCCAGGGCCAGCCGGGGCCGGAGGGGTCGCGCGCGCCGGTGAGGGGGCCGAATTGGGCCTCGTATTGGCGGCGGGCGGCGGTGGCTTTGGCAACGGTGTCGTTGTAGATTTCCAATGCTTCGCGGTTGTGCGGGTTGGTATTCAGGAATAGCTGTAAATCGACGGCCATGAAATCCAGGGCGGTTATCTTGTGTAGCAAGGTGTCGCGGTTCACCGCTGCCACCCGCGATAGGGCTGGCGGAGATTGGGGAAAATGGTGCCGTTTTGCAAGCCTTCCTCGGGTGAATAGACGGCCTCCAGGGGTTGGTGGCGTACATACGCTTGGGCGAGCTCCATTTTTTCGGGGGTGGGGGCGGTGGGCATCTGGGGTGTGCTTTTGGGGGGCTGACCGTACAGGTTGTGTAGGGTGTAGACGGTTTCCATGCGAACCTCCTAAATCGTTTACAGATTTCTTGTACAGGATATGCATGGACGGGTGCAGACGTGTCCGGGGTTATGAAAGGGCTTCCGTGAGCCTGGCGAATTGGAAGATATCCAGAGCCTCGCCACGGATGTCTGTGCGCAGGGCGCAGGCGGTTAGTGCGTGGGCTAGGGATTCCTTGTTTTCGCCCAGCCCGGCGGCGAAGAGGGCGTTGACCAAGGTTTTGCGCCGCTGGCCGAAGGCGGCGTGGATAATTTTGAAGAGTAGTGCCTTATCCACTGCCACGGGGGGGGCAGAAAGGGGGCGAAGGCAAATCACCGCAGAATCCACCTCCGGCCGGGGCATGAAGGCACTGGCGGGGACTTGGGTTACTACCTCTGTGGTGGCGTGGTAGGCCACGGCCAAGGTGAGGGAGCCGTAGTCCTTGGTGCCGGGGGCGGCGGACATGCGCCGGGCCACTTCTTTTTGAATCATAATGGTAATGGATGAGAATGCTAAGGGTAGCTCCAGCAGCCGCAGAATGACCGGGGTTGTGATATAGTAGGGCAGATTGGCCACGACCTTGCGCCTCATATGCCGGTGCGGGGCGAGCAAGGCCGGGATATCCAGCTTGAGGACGTCGCCCTGGAGGATTTCAAGGGTTTTTGCTTGAATCTGCTCACGGAACTGGTGGGTGAGGACTTCCGTCAGCCCTTTGTCCAGCTCCACGGCCAAAACATGGCCGGCCCGCGCCACCAGGCCGTGGGTAAGGGCACCCAGGCCGGGGCCGATTTCCAGCACGCAGTCCGTTTCATCCGGGGCGGCGGCAAGGATGATTTTTTGCAATATCTGCGTATCTATTAAAAAATGCTGGCCCCATTTCTTGCGGGGGGCGAGGCCCTGTTGCGCAAGCAAGGCGCGTATGCCTGACGGGGTAAGGATGTCATGCTTCATGTGAAATCTCCTTTCCAGTGATTAATTATACTACACAAAGGAATGCCAACCCATGCTCAACTGGATTCTGCCGCCTGTATTGGGCGCGATTATCGCCTTCTCCACCAACTGGATAGCCATTGTCATGCTTTTTCGCCCCCACAGCGAGAAGCGGCTTTTCGGCTGGCGCATTCCCTTTACGCCGGGGCTGGTCCCCCGGGAAAAGGCCCGGCTGGGGCGCAAGCTGGGGGAAGCCATCAGCCGGCATCTCCTCACCCCCCAGGTGCTGACCCAGGCCCTGGCCGACCCGGACCGCTGGCCTGTGCCGGATTATACGGTAAAGGAGGCACTGGAAAAATGGGGGGGCGAAGGCCATCTGCCCGTGGGCGACGCGCTGAAAAAAGCCGCCGATTATCTGATACCCAAGGCCGCGGAAGCCATACGGGGCTTCCCACAGCACTTCCCCGCCCTGGACGAAAGGCTGGCCGAGCTCACCCGCCATGTGGTGCGCGAAAGCCTGAGCTCCCTGGCGTCTATTTTTGTAAAAAAAGACAAGGTGTACGAGAATATCAAGGAATGGCTGGTGGAGCACCTCTCCGACGAAGCCAACCAGGAAGCCCTGCGCCGCCGCGTCCACGAGGCCATTGATAATTTACATGCCAATGAAACCCTGGGCACCTTGAATATCCGCGACGCCCTGCAGACCCTCCCCCTGCACAAAATCCTTGCCTTTCTCGCCGCCCGCGTGGCGCAGAACATGCCCATCGCCGACATGGTGGAGCAAAAAATGGCCACCTACGACGTGGCCGAGGCCGAGGCCATGATACTCTCCGTAGTGGGCCGCGAGCTGAAAATCATCGTCATGCTGGGCGGGGTTTTCGGCTTTCTCATTGGCTTGCTGTCACTTATTCCGCTGATTTCTTGACATAATGTAAAGGAAATGTAATAATGGCCGGAAATACATAACCATGAGGTCGGTGTATTCCATGGCACGGGACATTTTATTACAAATAAAAGACCTGCGTACCTCCTTTAGAGTAGAGGGGCAATTCTTTGCGGCGGTGGACGGCGTTGACCTTGAAATCTACAAGAACGAGGTTTTCGCGCTGGTGGGGGAATCCGGTTGCGGCAAGAGTGCCATGGCCCTGTCCATTACCCGCTTGCACAATATGAACTACACCCGTTGCGAAGGGGAAGTGCTTTTCAACGGAAGTAATATTCTGGCCATGACCCCCAGCGAGCTGAACAAGCTACGCGGCGGGCAAATCGGCATGATTTTCCAAGACCCGCTAACCGCCATGAACCCCCTGAACCGGGTGGGCGCGCAAATCGAGGAAACCCTTACATATCACACCAAGCTTAACCGGGAAGAAAAGAAAAACCGCGCCTTGGCCCTGCTGGAGCAGGTGGGCATGGTTGACCCCGCCTTGACCTATAACCAGTTCCCCCACGAGCTTTCCGGCGGGATGCGCCAGCGCGCCATGATTGCCATGGCCATCGCCGCCGAGCCCGGGCTGGTCATCGCCGACGAGCCGACCACGGCCTTGGACGTGACCATTCAGGCGCAAATCCTGGACCTGTTGCGGGAGCTCCGGGCCAATACCGAGGGGAGCATGATTCTGATTACCCATGATTTGGGCGTGGTGGCGGAAATGGCTGACCGCGTGGCCGTCATGTACGCCGGGCAAATCGTGGAAACCGCCCCGGTAGAAGAGCTTTTTGCCAATCCCCTGCATCCCTATACCCGTTCCTTGCTCCACTCCATGCCCAGCACCATCACCGAGGAGGCCCGGTTGCACACCATTCAGGGTATCGTCCCCAGCTTGAAGAACCTACCCCGTACGGGTTGCCGCTTCGCCGGGCGCGTTCCCTGGCATCCCGCCAGCCTCCATGAGGAAAACCCCACATTCCATGAAGTCACCCCCGGCCATTTCGTGCTGTGTAGCTGTTATAAGACCTTTACCCTTGGAGGTTAGCCATGGCATTGCTTGAGGTAAAAGACCTGAAGGTACATTATCCCATACACGGCGGCATTCTGGGCCGTGTGGTGGGTTATGTGAAAGCCGTGGACGGCGTTTCATTTTCCATTGAAGCGGGACAAACCATCGGCCTGGTGGGGGAATCGGGCAGTGGCAAATCCACCATAGGCAAGGCCATTCTGGGCCTGACCCATATCACCGCGGGGACGATTTACTATGACGGAAAAAACATTACGAAATATGTGCGCAAGAACCGCTCCCCCTACCGCAAGAGCGTGCAGATGATATTCCAGGACGTGTATTCGTCCCTGAACCCGCGCAAACGGGTGCTGGACATCATCGCCGAGCCCATACGCAACTTCGAGAAGCTTTCGAAGGCCGAGGAGCGCAAGCGGGTGGATGAGTTGCTGGCCATCGTGGGCATGACCCCCGACAACGCCAGCAAATATCCCTTCGAATTTTCCGGCGGCCAACGCCAGCGTATCGGCGTGGCCCGCGCCATCGCCTTGAAGCCCCGGCTCATTGTCTGCGACGAGCCGGTAAGTGCCTTGGATTTATCCGTCCAGGCCCAGGTGCTGAATCATTTGAAGGACATTCAGCAGGAGCTGGGCATGGCTTATCTTTTTATCAGTCACGACCTGGGTGTGGTGCGCCATATGTGCGAGGATTTGGCCATCATGCACCGGGCCCGCTTCGTGGAGTTTGGCTCCCGAGGCGATATCTACGATAACGCCACCCACATCTATACCCAACGCCTTATCGCCGCCATCCCCGACATCGACCCCACAAAACGCGCCGAAAACGCCCAACGCCGGGTGGAAATCACCAGCCTCTATGAAAAGGAGTTGCACACCTACTACAAGGACGGCACCGATGTGTATGACCTCAAGCCCATCAGTGCCACCCATGCCGTGGCTGTGCAATAAGGGGGTGTAGCCCATGTGGAAAACCGTAGTCAGACGTTTATTAATCATGATACCCCAGCTTGTCGCATTGAGTGTGGTTATGTTTGTCATTGCCTGGTTTATGCCCGGGGACGCCCTGCGTGGGCTGGTGGGGCCGGACTCGCCGCCGGGGGAGCTGACGCGCCTGCGGCAGGAAGCGGGATTGCTGGACCCTTGGTATGTACAGTACGGCCGCTGGATACGGGATATCTCCCAGGGGGATTTTGGCCGCAGTCTGGCCCATAACGTACCCGTCACCACGGTTATCGGCGAGCGTATGATGAACACCGTGCGGCTTTCCATAGTTACCACTTTCCTGCTCTATCTTTTTGCCATACCCATGGGCATCGTGGCGGGGCGGCGCAACGGGCGTCTGCCGGATAAAATTGTCCTGTTCTACACCTTCCTCGCTTTGAGTATGCCTACGGTGGTATTGGCCTTGCTGATGATATTCGCCTTCGCCTTCAACGCTTTTAATATACCTGTGGACACCGCATGGTTCCCCTTGCCCGCCATGGGGACGATACACGTAGACGCCCACTTTGCCGGGGGCTGGACGGCGGTGGCGAACCGCATCCAGCACTTGATTTTGCCCTCTGTAACGGGAGCATTGCTGGGCAGTGTGGGGACTATTTATTTCCTGCGCAACGAAATTATTGACGTGCAGACCTCGGATTTTGTCACTACGGCACGCTCGAAGGGCGTCCCCGAGGGCAAGGTATATACCCGCCATATTCTGCGCAACGCCATTTTGCCCGTGGCGGGGGGGATGGGTGCCTCCATTGCCCTGGTGTTCACCGGCTCCATTTTTATCGAGAGCGTGTTCACCTACCAGGGCATGGGGCTGTTGTTTATCCAATCCATACAGTTAAGGGACTGGCCCGTGGCCAACACCCTGATTATGTTTTACGCTATCATCGGCGTGGTGGCGGGGTTGCTGGCCGATATCGCCATCATGATTGTAGACCCGCGGATACGGATTAAATAGGGGGGTGGAGCTATGAATGTGAACAGCACAAGCCATTTCCATGCCATGTGGCGCGAAATCCGCCGCGATAAGCTGGCCATCATCGGTTTGATTCTGTTTGTCGGCATTATGCTGACGGTATATGTATGGGGCTTCTTCCTCAACGAGCAGGAGGCCATGCGGATGGATTTCCGCAACATGAATCGCGCCCCCAGTGCCGCGCATATACTGGGTACGGACGATATGGGGCGGGACATGGTACAGCTCATGGTAATTGCCGCCCGCAACTCCTTGAATATTTCGTTTTTGGTTACGATTGTGGGGGCGTCCATCGGGATTTTGCTGGGGCTGGTTATGGGCTTCTACGCCGGCCATGTGGATAATGTGATGATGCGGATTGTTAATTTCTGGGGCATGATACCCGGCATCATGATGATAATATTATTGCGCTCTTTGCTGAGCCCGGCTACGATTTGGGGCTTTTCTTGGATAGTGATAGGTGTTTTTGGCTGGACTACCATGACATTCACCATACGGGTTATGGCCCTGCGCCAGGGCCGCCTGGATTATGTCTCCGCCTCCAAGACATTGGGTACCCCCAATATCGTGATTATGTTCCGCGAGGTGTTGCCCAATTTGGTTTCCATTCTCACCAGCGGCATGACCTTGGTGCTGGCGGGGAATATGGGGCTGGAGACGGGGCTGTCCTTTTTGGGCCTGGGCTTGCCCCCCGGCACCCCCAGCCTGGGGGGGCTGTTATCCGTGGCGCGTAATTTAAGTACCATGCAACAACGACCCTGGCAATGGCTACCACCGGCTTTGCTGGTTTTTATATTGATGTTATGTATCAATTTTGTCGGTCAGGCGATTAACCGCTCGGCCGACGCGAAGAAAAGAAGCGTGTAACACGCGAAAGGGAGGAAGAAATGAAAAAGATTTTAATGCTTTTAACTGTCATAGCCCTGGGGCTGGCAGTGCTGGCCGCTTGCCGTACCGAAGGAGATACCAACGGCGAGGCCGGGCAGGATGTGCGTGCAGTGCTGGATATCCCCGTGGGACATCCGCTGGAAATGCTGGAGGCCGCGCTGGCTCATTTCCCGCAGTCTTATGACAATGACCTGGCTCATGTAGAGGGTACCACCTTCCATTGGGGGCTTTTGTCCTCTGCGGCATGGCCGGGCATCATCGGCGCGTCTTCCATTTTTGCCCAAGCCGCATTGGATATAAATGTGGCTGGCTTGCTGGGTACCGGTTCCAGCCTGATTGCCGGAACCAGTATGCGTACCTTTGGCGAGGGCGGCGTGGCCACAGCCACCCCTGATGTAAACGCCCAGACCCTTACCATTGAACAGCACCTGGAGGTATACTGGCACGATGGTATGCCTTTGACCTTGGCTGATTTGTATTTCACCTTCCATGTGCTGGCCCACCCGGAAAACCCCAACGTGACCCGCTTCAACGAGGGCTCCAACCGGCTGATTACCGGGATTATGGATTACCGCAACGGGTACGCCGAGCGGATTTCCGGCCTGGTGCTTTCCGATGACCACCGCACGCTCACGATTCATTTCGATGAGTTCCCGCCTACGATTATTTATTTCGGTGTCATCACCGCGCCCATACCCGCGCATATTTTCAGGGATATCCCCGTGCGCTATATGATTGACTCCGACCCGGTGCGCTCCAATCCCATCGGCTGGGGGCCCTTCATCTTTGAAAATCTTGTCCCCGGCGAAGCCATGAGCGCGGTACGTAACCCCAACTATGTATTCGGCGCGCCCTACATTGAGCGTATCAACGTGCGTATCGTATCCCCCGACATGGCCGCAGACGCCATGGTGGCCGGTGAGTTTGACTCTTTGGATACCTTCCGTAACCTGGACTTTGAACTGCATATGAATCCCACCAATTTCCGCTATCTCGCCGGTGGCGAAAGCGGCAGACGCTATGGTTTTGTCACCTTCCGTATGGGTCACTGGTGCTTTGACACCGACAGGAACCTGCCCGGCCCCGGCCGTTATATTAACCGCCCCGGCGGACGCGCACTGCGTCAGGCCATGGCCATGGCTCCTGACTTTTCCACGATGATGTTTTACCGTTATCATGGGCTGACATTCCCTGCCGGTGCGTTCCTGGCCCCCTGGCATATGGATTTCATGGATTTGACCGTGCCCATGTTCCCCCATGACCTTACCGCAGCCAACCGCCTTCTGGACGAAGCCGGCTTCACCACCCGCGACGCGGAAGGCTACCGCAACTGGCCTGACGGACAGCGGCTGGAAATCATCTGGGCCCAAATGGAAGGCCCCGCGGCGGAGTTTTACTACCAGTTCTATACCCAAGCCTGGCGTGACATCGGTGTGCGGGTTTCCCTCTGGGAGGGCACCTTCCACGACCAAAACCGGATTTGGGACTATATGGACTTTGACATGGACGATGATGTGGTGGACATCTGGACCGGCGCGTGGAGCGTGGGTGCCAACCCCAACCCCTCTGGTGTATGGGGCCCCGGTGCCGACTGGAACGCTTCCCGCCATACCAGCCCCGAATGGGAGGCCATCCTCGCCCGCTTAGATACCACCGCCGCATGGGATGAGGAGTATCTGCTACAAATATTCAGCGATATCCAATGGTACAAGTATAACAATATCTTCTACTTCCCCACCTCATGGAGCATGGTATTGCTCCCCCTCAATAACCGTGTGGCTAACTGGGAGACCCGTCCGGGTACCTTCCCCCAGCATGGCTGGCATACCGTCAGGCTCACTGCCGCCACACCGTACCGGGGGTAGGGTGTAGGGTAAGACCTCGGGGGCTTTGCCCCCGAACCCCCACGAGCTTTTGAAAAAGCTCGACCAAAACTTTGCTAAAAAAGCCGCGTTCGCGGCTTTTTTGGTAGTTTTTGTCAAACTTTTTTCAAAAAGTTTGTGTGGGTTCGGGTGTAAAGCCCCCGAAATTTTTTTTGCTTGAAACTTTTCACTCGTATCTTGCCATTACTATGATAAGGCGGTGATTTGATGTCGAACCCAACTACCGCTTCGCGGTTCGACGAGATATACGATTCCACCCGCAAGGATGTATTGGCTTTCATCACGGCTAGGTGTGGGTGCACAGCTGACATCAGCGATGTTTTTCAGGAAACATACATGGAATTATATAAGTTACTTGTGAATCGCGGAGCGGATTATGTGACCCATGAAAAAGCGTTGGTTATGCGCATAGCAAAGCGAAAAATCGCCAAGCAGTATACTTTGTTGGCGCGGTTGAAAAATTTTGTTTCCCTAACCACAGTGAATGAGGACGGTGAGGAAGTCAATTTGGCGGAATTTGAAGCAGATGATTTCTCCACAGAGGACTTTTCCGTCAACAATATTATGCTTGAAAATGCGCGGCAACTCATTCGGTCAAAGCCAACGGATGTGCGCAAGGTATTTTACCTTATGTACGATGTTGGGCTTACCATTCCCGAAATCGCGCAAGCACTTTCCATGAGTGAATCCAACGTGAAAAACAAGCTGTACCGAACGCTGAAAGAAATCCGAAATTTATTATCATGAAAGAGGTGTATGTATGAAAGGACACGAAGTAATCAATCATATCCTCCGCGACGAAATGCCGGACGTTGAAAAAGTGCGGAGCAACTGCCACAGGCAAGCCGCTTCCTATGCGTCAGGAAATACAGTAGGGTTAAAAAGATTTGTCCCTGTGGTTGCCGCGCTGGCAATGTTGTTTGCCGTATCCACAACTGTATTTGCGGCGGCCGGGGGCTTTGACTGGTTTGTACAACGCTTCAACCCGTGCTTTGCCGATATTGTTGCGCCCGTTATGGTGTATTCCGAAAATGAAGGGATACGCATGAGCGTCATAGGCGCGCAAAGCTTTGAAGGTATGGCGATTGTATATCTGTCTGTAACGGAACTGACCGACGCGAACCGTTTGGACATGGATTGGTGGCCGGGTCTGCACCTTTTTTACATCGAAGAAATGGGTAGCGGCAGTATGAGCCAAGACCTGCTGTACTTCGATGTTGCAAGCAACACCGCATATTTAGAAATCAGATTTGCCACCAACGAGGAAATACCCAACCCGCTTACATTGGTCGTGGATACCCTCGTCTTTTATCCTGCCGAGCCCATAGCCGGGAATTGGCGGCTTACCGCATACACAGGGGACACCGCCATGGGAAATATCGCGGTCGTCACCCATGCATTTATGCTATGCGATGTCATTTTAATTGAACGCATGGTCCTCACACCGCTAGGCTTGGCAATGGAGGGCACCTTTGCCGTGCCCAGCGATGATGATTTTTTTGCTCCGTTTGCTCTGCGGCAGGAAGTGTATGCGGAAACCTCCGGCGGGTTAGTCCCCCTGGTTGCAGTAGGTGGCAGTATGAGCTACGGTCCCATTATGCGCGACGGGGAATATTTGCCCATGCGTCCTTTAACGAGACCCGGTGCTACTACGATAATTGATGGGGAGATTACGCACACGCCTTGGGACGCCACCGCTACAACCGTTGCTGAATTTATGGAAGTGACCGGTGAGATAAGTGTCACTATAAACTGGGAAACGCAAGCACCCATTAATATTTCGGATGTCACGGCGATTGTTATAGACGGTCAGCGCATTTCGATACCTTAAAAGATTAAAATCACAACGCCACTACCACCCCACCCCGGTTGGCGTAGGTGGTGGTCACGCCCCGGCATTCCTGGATTAGCACGTCCCTGGCCCTTAGCTGATGGAGGAGCTCGTCCTTCAGCGCGAGGGCTTTTTCTATGGCTTTGACATGGGTAATGGAGATGATGCGGGATTCGATGTCGGGGGTGTTGGCCTTGATGATTTCCACCAGGCGTTTCATGGACTTGGTGTAGCCCCGGGCCTTATCCAGCATTTTGATTTCGCCGTTTTGGTCGGCGCAGATGGGCTTGATGCCCAGGAAGGAAGCGATTCTGGCGATGTAGGGGTTGATGCGGCCGGTTTTCACCAGATTATCGAATTTGTCCAGGATGAAATAGGTGCGCATCCCGCCCATGAACTGGTTGACCTGCTCCACGATATCCGTGTTGGGGATGCCGTTTTTTAGGAGCTCGGCGATTTTCATGGCGATGACGCCCTCCCCCACGGAGGCGGAAAGGCTGTCGAAGATATGGATGAACTTTTTCCCGTACTCGTCTAAGTACATGCGCTTGGCTGTAACCGCGCTCTGGTAGGTGGCACTCAGCTTGCTGGAGAGGGTGACGGCAAAGATATTGTCCGCCAGGCCAAACCGCTCCACAAACATCCCCGGCGAAGGCGCGGAGGTTTTAACCCCCTGGGTGCTGGCCTCCATGTGGGCCAGGTATTCGTCCAGGTTCAGGGCTTCGTCGTCGTGGTACACCATTTCTTCCACTTGCAAATTGAGGGGTACGTAACTGATGGTGCAGGTTTCGCTTTCGATGTGCTTCCGGTCCACATCGCAACCGCTGTCCACCACAATACCATTTTGCATGAGGGCCTCCTCTGATTCTCCATATTTTGGATAACACGGGCAGTGTAGCACAGTTTGTCCTAGGAGGGAAGGTGTATAAAAATAATGCGCCGCTGGGTATCTGTGGTGATTTCCGGCGAAAGGCGGCTGACGCTGGCGAAGGGCTGTCCGTTTATCATTGTGGGCGCGCTGGGGCGGGAAATGGACAGCTCCGACGTGAGGGTTTCCATGTCCACGAAGAAGTCCCCGTCGTAGTAATATCCGTGAAAGGCCGAGCGCAGCCACCGGCGGGGGGGTGCGTGGGGGGGGTGAGGCGCGTTGCATAGGGCGGAAAGGAAATGCCCACAGCCCACGGCGTAGGCGTAGGCCAGCATCAATTCCCTTTCCCGGGTTAGGCTGATGTCGTCCCAGCGCGGGCCCACCCGGAATGCGTCGCGGTATACCACGGCCTTCACCCGGGGGAAGCCGGCCAGGCCCGCATATACCCGCTTCAGCTCTTGGGCCGCCTCGCTGATACGATAGGTGTAGTCCACCCGGGAGAAATGGCTGACCCCCACGGGCAAAAGCATAATGGGCTTGTGCCGCTGGAAGCTTTGGTGAAAGGGGGCGATGGCACTCAAAATAGATTCGCCCAGTCCCTCCGGCTCCCGCAACGCCAGCGCGGGCACGCCCACCCAGTCCACCACATCGTGGCCGGGATAGAAGGGATGCAGGGGGGTGGCGTCGGTTTGCCCTTCCGGCGGGAGCCATACGAAGGCCACCTGGGGCGCGTAGGTACGGAACAGTATCCGCGCCAGCCGGAACAGATTGACATATACCTCCGGGGTCATGTCGTGGCCGCTTTCCAGCGGGAAAAAGGCGAGGAACATGGGTATGTTATAGCCACCCAAGGCGCGGGCCAGGTCAATGAGCTCATTTACGGGAAAGCCCCCGGCAAAGGTATATTCCTTCGGGCGCAAATAAAAAAGCGGCGCGGCGTCGGCCGCCATCGCGTGCAGAATCCATGTGATGGGTATTTCCTCCCCCAGCACCATTTCATAGGCAAAGAGGGCGTGGGGCTTCTCGGCCAGGTTGCCAAAACTGCGCAGGGTGATGTGGCTTATGTCCGGGGAAAGCCAGGCCCCAAGATACGCGCCCTCGGCGGGCTCGTGCAAGGCCAAGGCCGTGGCCCCCGCCTGGGGGAACAGCACCGAGAAGGCAATGGGTGAGGCTTCGGTATCCTTTGTTGCGTCTGTGTGTGCCACTTCTAAAGTCCGGCGGCGCGGCGTACCTACAAAGGGGGAGGGGGTATCCGCCGCGCAACCGGATAAAAAAAGGAGGAGCAAGAGGAAAAGGGTCTTCATGGGGGGATTGTTGCCGGATTTGATGAAAAATAAACAATCTGTTAAGATGTTTGGCGGAAAGGGGTTTTTTTATGGTTCGCTCGCGCTACGCGCCCAGCCCTACGGGGTATATGACGATTGGTAATTTACGCTCCGCCCTCTATGAGTATCTGATTGCCAAGCGGGAGGGGGGCGTTTTTATTTTGCGGCTGGAGGACACCGACCGCCAGCGGTACGTGGAGGGCGCGGAAGAAGCCATCTACAAGACCCTGCGCCGCACGGGCCTCCGCTATGACGAGGGGCCTCTGGTGGGCGGCGATTACGGCCCCTATATACAGAGCCAGCGTAAGGCTTCCTACCTGCCCCACGCGTTGGAGCTGGTGGAGGGGGGCAAAGCGTATTTTTGCTTCTGCGAAAAGGAGCGGCTGGACAGCCTGGCCGACGAACGCGGCTTGAAGAAATACGACCGCCATTGCCTGGCCCTCTCGCCGGAGGAAATAAAACAGCGGCTGGAGGCGGGCACAGCTTACGTGATACGCCAGCGTATCCCCGAGGGGCGCACGGCCTTCCGGGATACGGTTTTCGGGGAAATCGCCATCGAAAACAAGGAAATGGAAGACCAAATCCTGATTAAATCCGACGGGATGCCCACCTACAATTTCGCCAATGTGGTGGACGACCATCACATGGCCATCACCCACGTGGTGCGGGGCTGTGAATATATTACCTCCACGCCGAAATACGTGTTGCTCTACGAGGCTTTGGGCTGGCCCATGCCCGTGTTCGTCCATTTGCCGCTGTTGCAAAACGAAGAGGGGCAAAAGATTTCCAAGCGGCACGGGGCGGCCTCGATTATAGACATGCTGGAGGCGGGGTTCCTGCCCGAGGCCATAATCAATTACGTGGCTCTGCTGGGCTGGAGCCCCGCCGGTGCCCACGCCCATCACGAGATATTCACCTTGCCCGAGCTGGAAAAAATATTCGACCCGGCCCACATCAGCAAGTCGCCATCGACTTTTGACATAAAAAAGCTCACCTGGATGAACAGTGAGCATATCAAAAAAATGAAGCGCGAAAAATTCCATGCCTTGGTCATACCTTTTTTGGATGAAGCCGCAAAAAAACCGGGCAGGGACTTCCTCCCCGACATTCACGCCCTGGCGGACATGGCCCAGCCCCGCCTGGCCTTCCCCCGGGAGATTGTGCCCATGGTGGATTTTTTCTTTACCCTGCCGGCATACGATATCGAATTATACACCCACGCGAAAATGAAAACCGACCCGGAAGTCGCCCTGGGGGCATTGACGGCGTTCCGGGAGGCTTTTTCCCGCCTTGCCGATGGGGAAAAAGCGGTGGCGGAAGCCATGGCGGCCTCGGGTCTGGGCAAGGGACAGCTGTTATGGTCCTTGCGCACGGCCCTCTCCGGGATGCCCGCCACCCCCTGCGGTGCCCTGGACATGGTGCGCCTGCTCTCCAAGGAGGAAACCCTGCGGCGGCTGGACATCGGGATAGAGAAACTCACCCCAGCGGTGAAATAACACATGAACCCACGGGCAACGCTGGGGCTACTTCTGGTCTTGGTGGCGGGCTTGCTGGTGCGTCTTTTGGCGTTCTTTTTCATTGATTTCATGTTCGCCAACGACATACGCACCTTTCAAATATGGGCGACACAGCTGGCCGCTTACGGGCTGAGCGGATTTTACACCAGCGGCATGTGGTCGGATTACCCGCCGGGGTTTTTGTATGTACTGGCTGTGCTGGGGGTGATGCGCGCCTTATTCGAATGGGAATTGCTGAGCCCCATCTTCAATTTCTTCACATTTTTACCGGCCATGCTGGCGGATGTGGCCATCGGATATGCCATCTTCCGTTACGGGCGCAAAACATCGCGCTTCCCGTGGCTGTTTGCCGCCTTGTGGGTGTTCAACCCGGCGGTGCTTTTGATTTCCAGCGTATGGGGGCAGGTGGAATCCGTATTCCTCCTGCCCTTGTTTATATCCTTGGTATTTCTGCGCCGGCAACGTTTGCTGGCGGCTTATGTTTTGTATGGGGTGGCGATTCTGATAAAGCCCCAGTCCCTGTTCCTGGGGCCGGTATATCTGTACTCGGCCATTGACCATTGGCGGCGGGCCGGCTTCGCCTGGCCGGAGCTGAAACGGCTGGGCTTATACATCCTCGTAGCGGTATGTGGGATGCTGGCCATGGCCTTCCCCTTTGCCCAGGGATTTAACTATATGCCCGTGTTCCGGCAGTTTTGGGGCGGGCTGGACGCCTACAATTTCGGCAGTGTGAACGCATTTAACCTTTGGGCGGCGGCGGGGCGCAACTGGCGGCCACTGGACGCGGAATTTCTTGGGCTCACTCACGGGGTGTGGGGGGTGGTCATTGCCGTGGTGATTATTGTCGCGGCCATGGCGGCACTGGAGGCCGACCGGCGGCGGGGCGGGGGGCAGTACTGGCTCATCGTGGCGGGGGTGTTCGTGCTGGT
This sequence comes from Defluviitaleaceae bacterium, assembly GCA_009787785.1. GTDB lineage: Bacteria > Bacillota > Clostridia > Lachnospirales > WQUN01 > WQRX01. The sequence continues at coordinate 19,086 of WQSR01000003.1, read as the reverse complement.
TTTCGTGTTCTCGGTGAAGATGCATGAGCGATACCTTTTCCCGGCGATGCTATTTTTGTTATTATATTTCATGGAGAAGCCGCGCTGGTATACCTTTGCCTTGTTTGCCGCCGTGTGCGCCACCTTTTTCGTCAATTGCATGGCGGTGCTGCGCACCTACCACGCCGGGTGGGATTTTTCCGTTCTTGAGCGGTACATGATGCCTGTAGCCTGGGCGAATATGGCGGCGGCGGCGGGGCTGGTGCTGATTTTTTGCTGGGGGTGCAGATGTCAGAAAGAATGACCCATAGCCATTGGCTGGGGATTATTTTTTTAACCTTGGCGGTGGGTGTATTATCCTTTGCGCGTCTGGGCGACCGGGCGGCCCCCCAGACTTCCTGGGTGCCCCAGCAGGGAGAGCACGCCTTCTTCGACTTCGGGGAAGCGATACAGCTCTCCGCCATCCAGTTCCGCATGGGTGCGCGGCATGACCAGGGCTTCACCCTATGGTATGCCAATGTCGGCGGGGATTGGCAACTGTTCGAGCGTGTAACCAGGGCCAATGTATTTTACTGGGAAAAGATACCCGTGGATATAACCGCCCGCTTCGTTGCCCTTACGGCCACGGGATGGGATTTGCGTCTGCAAGAAATTGCCTTTCGCGGCGGGGACGGAGCCTTGCTGACAGGCTTTGCCACCTCCCCCAACGCCGCCGCCCTCACCGACGAGCAAAGCCTGGTTCCCCTACGGCGTTCCTTCATGAACAGTACCTATTTCGACGAAATCTACCACCCCCGGACGGGGTATGAATATCTCCACCGTTTGCGGGTCTTCGAAACCACCCATCCCCCCATGGGGAAGAATTTCATCGCCGCCAGTGTGCATTTTCTGGGCATGACGCCCTTTGCGTGGCGGTTGCCGGGGACGCTGTTCGGCGTGCTCATGGTGCCCCTTTTATATGCCTTCGCCCGGTTGCTGTTCAAGTCGAATAACTGGGCTTTGTTCGCGGCCTTTATTTTTTCCTTTGATTTCATGCGCTTTACCCAGACGCGGCTGGCCACCATTGATACCTATGTGGCTTTCTTTGTGCTGGCCATGTATTTTTGCATGTATGGCTACGTGCGGGAGGTGAAGCACTACGGCGACGACCCTTCCTATGAAAAATCGGGCTTTGCCCGGCGTTCCCTGGTGTGGCTGGCTCTGTGCGGCACCATGACGGGGCTGGCCATCGCCTCGAAATGGCAGGGGGTCTACGGCGCGCTGGGCTTGCCCATCCTCTTCTTCCCCGCCCTATATAATTTGTACAAACACAATCCCCGGCTGGCGAAAATTACCTTTTTTGCCTGTTTCGGCTTCTTCATCGCCCTCCCGGTGGGGATTTACACCCTGTCCTATATCCCCTTCATTTTGGCCCAGGGGGGTGGCCTCCGCGCCGCCTGGGATAACCAATACCACATGTTTTCCTACCACGCCCATCTGGTGGCGGAGCATGGCTTCGCTTCGCGCTGGTGGAGCTGGCCGCTGATGCTCTGGCCCATTTGGATTTATGTGGACAGGATATCCCCCTATGTCAATGCCGGGATGACCTCCTTCGGCAACCCGGCGGTGTGGTGGTTTGGCATTGTGGCGGCGTGGGTGGCGGTGGTCACAGTCGTATGGGAGCTGTCCATCAAAAAAAATGCGGCTAAAACCGCCGTACCCCTATTTTTATTGGTGGGCTATGCCGCGCAGTTTTTGCCCTGGGCCTTGGTGGGGCGGCTCACCTTCATTTACCATTATTTCCCCAGCGTGCCTTTCGTGGTACTGCTAATCACCTGGTTTTTCATGCGGTATGTGAAAAAAAACGCGATTACCTATGCCTATGCGGGCGTGGTATTCGCGTTGTTTGCTTTATTTTACCCCGTGCTGTCCGGCTGGCCCATAAACCCCGACTTTGCGCGAACCTGGCTGGCGTGGCTACCGGGCTGGGTGTTTATGTGATTTCACCCGACAAACATTAACCAATAACCGAAGGCATCGTCCTCTGGCGGGATGTCCTCGAAGCATTTGAACTCAGAGAAGCCGAGTTTCTCCGCCTGCGCCTGGTTTTCCGCGTTGAATGCGCCGGGGATTCCGATGATATATTCCGTGGCTTCGTCTTCCTTCATGATGCCCAAAATGAAATGGCCGTAGATTTCGAAGGCTTCGCGGATGAAGGGGGCATTGAATAAATCGGGCTTGTCGTCGGGGGCGGGGATGTTATCCTTTGGGGTAAAGCGCGCCCACTGGATGCCTGTGTTGCTCGCGCCGGAGAAGGGATGGATGGGGGGCAGATTCTTAAAGATTTCGTCGGTTACAAACGAATTTGTTTGTGCCGGCGGTGTTTTTTCCGCGAAAAGTTCTGTCAGGGTTTCTTTTTCCTCCGGGGTCAGAATGGACTCGGGAGGGACGGGGGCGTCCATGATTTCAGGGGCTTCCGGCTCGGGGATGATTTCCATCTCGGGAGGAGTTTCCGGTTCAGGGATGATTTCCGGCTCAGGAAGGGGCTCCGGCTCGGGGATGATTTCCGGCTCGGGAGGAGCTTCCGGTTCAGGGATGATTTCCATCTCGGGAGGAGCTTCCGGTTCAGGGATGATTTCCGGTTTCGGGGCGGGGGCTTCCGGCACGGGTTGGGTCGCCGTTTTTTCGTAGAATCCACTTTTCCACGCAACCCTTTCGCCCCGGTATCCGCACAGCGGGGCATCCAGCCGCCCGGCTCCGGTGGCGATTACCGCTACCGCCGCCGTTTCTTGCAACGTGAATCCCTGCAGGGAGTGGGGCTCTATTGCGCGGCGCATTTCGGCCTTGCCTTTTTCGTCCACGGTCAAGGGGCCGATGGAGATTCCCGCGTATTTATCCCCGTCGGCAAAAATCATGAACACGCCGTAGCGCACCTGCGGCCGCAAATCCTGCACCCACAAGGTGAGCTTGCCCACGCTGTTTTGTTCTTCCAGCAGGCAACGCCCGGCGGGTTTTCTTCCTTTGTATTCATAGCCCGTGGCTTCGCTTGCCATGGGCATAACAAACCGCGAATATGCCATAAGAACCTCCACCTTCTCTTGCAAAATTGTGAACTATATATCCTATGCGGGCGGAGGCACATACTTGACATTGAATTAATTACTCCTCTTCCTCTTCCTCCTTGCTGTCTAGGCCCAGCTCCTGCCGGCGGCGTTCCTCGGCTTTTCGCGCTTCGATTTCTGCGATTTCCAGCATGGGGTCACGGTCCATCTCGGGGCGGTATTTTTTGAAGATACGCATTATCATATGGGAGACCAGCCACGCATACAGCCCCGGTGCGACAACCAGCATGGGCGGGAAATTCCAAAGAATAAATAACGACGCCACCAATAGAATAAGGCAGGTAATCGTGGTCAGGAAGTGCCGCACCGCCATGTAAAACGCGCTTTTTAGCACCTGAATAAGCCCCATGTCAAAGCGCGCAATCAGCGGATAGATGTACACGCTCATCAGGGCGATAACAAAGAGCAGCACCAGCTGGGCCGGTAACATAAAGGTAAAAATGCCGCCCTGTAAGGTTTCGCCGTCTATCAACGCCAAAATATTAAAGACCAGCACCGCAACGATGAGGACAATAATCATCCATATAATCGTGGCTCTTTTTATATTGCTCTTGAACGCCAACCAAAAATCGCTGGTGATATAGCCCTCCCTGTCGGCAATGCGCCGCGTACTTACATAGTATAACGCCGTGGTGGACGCCCCCGCCGTTACAAAGGGCAGGCAGAATAAAATCCACATCAAACTCAGGATAACCATATCCGCCAGCATCCCGCCGTATTTGCTAAAGGCCCCGTCAAGGCTGAAAAAATCACGCATGATTTCCCTCCTGAAATGAAATTGCCGATGAAATTACCGCCATTATAGCATTAACGCAAACAAAACAGGGAATACTTGTACAAACAAAGGAGGCGTCCCCCATGCACAATTGCAAAAAATACAGGCCCACACAACCCGACCCGCATTCTCACCACCGCAACCCCACCCACGCATGTCAAAACTGTGCCTATTTTACCCAAAAGAATTGCGGCCAGCATCCGCAACTGCATTCGATGATTGTATAACCAACCATTTGCCAAGCTCCGGTTAAATTTGGTATACTTGTAGTATGCGAAGGATATTTCTGGGCGTTTTTGCCCTACTGATATGTTTGCTGTTGACGGGAGCCACCATCCCGCCCCTTCCCTTGCAAACCGAAGCCGCCATTCTGGTGGAGCAGACCACGGGGCGCGTGCTTTACGAGCGCAACATGCATCGCCGCATGTACCCCGCCAGCATGACGAAATTGCTTACCGCGCTGGTGGTGCTGGAGCATTTGGACCCGGACGATGTTATCGTTGTAGGGCCGGAAATCCGCAACATGCCCCTGGGCTACGCCACCGGCGTGCATCAAGAGGGCGAGCATATCACCGTGCGGATGTTGCTTAAATCCCTGCTGATACGCAGTGGCAATGAAGCCGCGCGGGTGCTGGCTCTGCATACGATACAGGTGCGAAACAACCGGCTCAATCTGAACTATATGGAAGACGCGAAAGGCCCCTTCTCCAATTTGCTAAACGACAAGGCCCGGGAGCTGGGTGCCTTGGATACGCGCTTCACCAACCCCTATGGGCTACACGATACCAGGCATTTTACCACCGCCTATGACCTGGCGCGGGTTTCGCGGGCGTTTATGGACGTACCCCTGCTTGCGGAAATCGTGGGTATTCGCCTGTTCTCGGGGGACGGGCTGGAGGGCCGCTACCCCGGCGGTGCCATGGTACAGCAATTTAACTGGACCAACACCAACCAAATGCTACCCGACGCCCCCCACGGCCACCCCTTTGTCACGGGGATGCGCACCGGCTACACCACCCCCGCCGGGGAATGCTTCGCCGCCTCGGCGTATCACAACGGGCTGGGCTTGATATCCATAGTCTTCGACTCGGCCAGCCCCGGCCGGTGGCAGGACACCCGGCGTTTGCTGGATTTTGGGTTTAATAATTTTGCCTTCCGCGATATTGCCGCCGGGGAGGCGCGCTCCCACACCGTACCCCTGTACAACCCGCGCCTGGAGGATGACGGCGTGCTCACCGTGGTTTCCCAGGGGACATATACCGTTTTGCTCAGCCATGAGGAATTTGCAAGCATCGAGCGTATTGTTACATACGGCCCTGCCTTTCTTATGGAAGAGGACGGTGAAACGCGCATCCTTATCCCCGAGGGCGGCTTCGAAACGGGGGATATTGTGGGGACCGTCGCTTATAAAATCAACGGCGAAACGATTTTCACCACCAACCTCTACACCGCCCACGCCGTGCTGGAGCGTACCTTTGACAACGACATGGACTTTTTCATCGCCCGCTACCTGGGGGCGATTTTTTCCCGCGCCGCCTTGCCTTACTGGTTTGGCTCCCTGGGAATATTGTTCGGGATTCTCGGCATGAGCATCGCCATCGTTGTGAGCCGCCGCGCCCGGAATTATCACCGCTGGCGTTCCACGCCGCGTGGGAAATTCTATTACTAGCGATTCTTCGCAAAAGGAGCACCCTATGCCCAAAAGCATGACCGGATTCGGCCGGGGGGAATGTCTGCGCTATGACCGCCGCTTCAAAGTGGAAATTAAATCGGTAAACCATCGCTACGGGGATTATTCCATTCGTCTTCCCCGTTTTTTACATGCCTTCGAGGATAAAATACGCAAACGCCTGGGGGCTGACATTTCGCGGGGCAAGGTGGAGGTGTGGGTGGGCTTCGATTCCTACACAGAGCGCGATATTTCCGCCAAGGTAAACTGGGCCTTCGCGGATTCCTATGCCCGGGTGCTGGAGGCGTTGCGGGAGCGATATTCCTGGTCCCGCAGCCCCTCGGATAAAAACACCACCATCGGCAGTAACACCGAGCTGGAACTGCTGGCCCGGAACCCCGACGTGGTTTCCTTTGACAAATTCGAATCCGCCCACAACGACGAAGCCACGCAAATTGAGTTCTGGGAAACCTTGTCCTTCGCGCTGGAGGAGGCCCTTACCCGCTTCAACGCCATGCGCCAAGCCGAGGGGGAGGCTTTGGTAGCCGATATCCGCACAAAGCAAGGCCGTATCCGCGAGCTGACCGGGCAGATTGCCCAGCGCGCCCCCGTGGCCGTGGCCGAGCACGGGGAAAGACTGCGGGAAAGACTGACGGAAATGGTGGAAAAATTAAAGGAATCCTCCGCGCCGGTGGAAATCGCCGAGAGCCGCTTCCTTACGGAAATCGCCCTCCTTGCCGACCGAAGCTCCATTGACGAGGAGCTGACCCGCCTTTCCAGCCATTTGGCCCAATTGGATGATATATTGGCGGAAAAGGTGCCCATTGGCCGCAAGCTGGATTTTCTGGTGCAGGAGCTCAACCGCGAGGCCAACACCATCGGCTCCAAATCCACGGACCCGGAGCTGGCCAAGCAGGTGATAGAGCTCAAGAGCGAAATAGAAAAAATACGCGAGCAGGTGCAGAATATAGAGTGATATGGGGGAATGATTCATGCATTTCAAGCTAATCAACGTGGGCTTTGGCAACACCGTGCCCGCCGAACGGGTGGTGGCCATCGTAGGCAACGATTCCCTTCCCGTCAAGCGTTCCATTACCGAGGCCCGCGACAAGCAAATGCTTATCGACGCCACCCAGGGGCGCAAGACGAGGGCGGTGATTTTTACCGATTCCAGCCATCTTGTGCTTAGCGCGCTTCAGCCGGAAACCATTGCCAACCGCTTCGACCCGCCTGCGGACGGTGCCTCGCCTATCTCCGGTGCGCCTTCCGACGGCGAGTAACCGCCGCTATCCATGCAGGGGCTGTTGGTCATCATATCCGGGCCGTCGGGCTCGGGCAAGGGAACGGTGGTAAAGCAACTGGATACCGCCAAGGGCTACGCCCGTTCCATTTCCGTCACCACGCGCGCGCCGCGTGCGGGCGAGGAGGACGGGCAGGATTATTTTTTCACCACGCCGGAGGAATTTACCCGGATGCGGCAAGAAAACGAATTGCTGGAGCACGCGCTGTTCGTTGGGCATAATTACGGCACGCCGCGCCACTATGTGGAGAAGCAAATCGCCGAAGGCAAGGTGGTGGTCTTGGAAATCGAGATACAGGGCGCGTTGCAGGTGCGTGGGAAATTTCCCGACGCGGTATTGATTTTCCTGATGCCGCCCACCTTGCACGAGCTGTCCAACCGCTTGGTCAAGCGCGCCACCGAGGATGCCGTAACCATAGATGCCCGCCTGAAGCGGGCCCTGGAGGAAGTACCCCTAATCAACGAGTACGATTATTTGATTATCAACGACGAGGTGGACTGCGCCGTAGCCAAAATCGACGCCATCGTAGACGCGGAACGTCTGCGCCCCCGCCGTTGCCAACAGCAAATCACCCATTTCTTCATATAAAATCCAAAGGAGTTTTCACATGCTTAGACCCTCTTATTCCGAACTCATGGAAACCATCAACACCAACGAACTGATGAGCTCTAAAATCACCAGCCGCTACACCATCGTGCTGGCGGCGGCCAAACGCGCGCGCCAAATTATCGACGGCGCAAACCCCCTCACCTATGCCCCCACAGACCGTGCCGTAAGCATTGCCGTCAAGGAAATGATTGAGGGCAAATTATTGCTCACCGTTACCGACGAAATACTGGACGGCACCTACGAGCGTATGCTGAAGGACCAGTACAAGACCCGCAGTATTTCCGCCGTTTCCAAGGACGATTTGCGCGAGGAGCTCAAGGACAGCTATGAAGCCGGGAAATTTGACCTGTACGAGGAAGACGACAATTTCCATGAGCCCTATGCCGACGCGGAGCTGACCGAAGAGAAAGAAAACTTTGAACGCTACACCGATGAAGCGGAAGCCAGCGAGGGTGATGACGACGAGGGAGAATTGTTCACGGAGTCATGATTGGGCGTTATGCCAAGGTGTGCATAGATTCAAAGCACAGCGAGCTGGATTTTTTATTTGACTATATAATCCCCGCCGAGCTGGAGGAAAACATCTTGGTGGGGATGCGTTGCGTTGTGCCCTTTGGTAAGGGGAACACGCCCACTACGGGGTATATCATCGCCCTGGCCGGCGAAACGGACAGTGACCCGGAAAAATTAAAGGCCATCGCCGCGTTGCCCGACGCCTTTTGCGTGCTGACGGAAGAGACCCTGGCTTTGGCCCAGTGGATGCGCCAAAAGTATTATACCACCTTGATTTCCTGCATACGCTGTGTGGCACCCACGGCCAAAACCGGCAAGCCCTTCCCCGGTACGCGGGCAAAAAAAAAGCAAATGGATGCATCCTGTGCCAAGGTGACATTGACCCAGGCCCAGGAAGCGGCGGTAAAAAAAATAACCTTGGCCATGGAAAAAAAAGCAGCGGGAGCCGCTTTTTTATTGCACGGGGTTACGGGCAGTGGGAAAACCGAGGTGTATCTCCATGCCATCGCCCGGGTGCTGAAGGCGGGATATCAGGCCATTGTGCTGGTGCCGGAAATCGCCCTCACCCCCCAGACGGTGGATTTATTCACCGCCCGGTTTGGCGACGCGGTGGCAGTGACCCACAGCCGGCTCACCCCGGGGGAGCGTTTCGCCATCTGGAAGCAAGCCATCGAAGGGGAGATACAGCTGGTTATCGGCCCGCGAAGTGCGGTGTTCGCGCCCTTTGCTCGGGTGGGGCTGATTGTGATAGACGAGGAGCACGAGCATACCTACCATTCGGAGACCTCGCCGAAATATGACGCACGGGCGGTGGCGTTGAAGCGGGCAGAGCTGGCGGGGGCCGTGGTGGTGATGGGTTCGGCCACCCCCTCCACGGAAAGCTATCTGCGTGCCACGGAAAAAGGGGAATACACTTTATTAAAGCTCCCCCACCGCATAAACCTCACCTTCCCCCAGGTACATATCATCGACATGCGGCGGGAGCTGGCACGGGGGAACACGTCTTTGTTCGCCGGGGATTTTGCCCGCGCCTTGGGCGAGACTTTGCAAATGGGGCGGCAGGCCATCTTGTTTTTGAACCGGCGGGGGTATTCCACCTTTGTGTCCTGCCGGCGATGCGGGGGGGTGCTCTCCTGCGACCGGTGCCGGGTGAACTATACCTATCACGCCAACACGGCGGCCTTGCTGTGCCACTACTGCGGCCAGGGTATGCCCTTGCCCTCCCTTTGCCCGGAGTGCAAATCCGCCCATTTGCGCCGCTTTGGGGTGGGGACGCAACAGGTGGAGGCCGAGGTGGCCCGGCTTTTCCCCGGTACGGCCACTTTGCGCATGGACATGGACACCACCAAGGGCAAGCACAGCCACGCCGATATCTTGGCCGCCTTCCGGCGGGGGGCGGCGCAGGTGCTCATCGGTACGCAAATGGTGGCCAAGGGGCTGGATTTCCCCCAGGTGGTGCTGGTGGGGGTAGTCGCGGCGGATTTGTCCTTGTTTTCCGGTGATTTCCGGGCGGGGGAGCATACCTTTCAGCTGCTTACCCAGGTGGCGGGGCGGGCGGGCCGGGCGCGGCATCCGGGGCGGGTTTTTTTGCAGAGCTACAACCCGGAGCACTATGCGCTGGCCTTTTCCCGCCAGGGGCACTACGAGGACTTCTACGCCCATGAAATCGAACTGCGCCGCACCATGAACTATCCCCCCTTTTCCCACATTTTTAGTATAATGCTCTCCGGGCCCGGAGAAAGGGAAGTCATCGCCGCCTTGCACAAATTACAAGCCATTATGGTATATTGCAATAAAAAGGGCCGCTTCGCGCTGATGGGGATTTCACCGGCCTTTGTTTCCAAGATAAAATCGCAATTCCGCTGGAAATTGCTTGTAAAATGCGAAGAAGAAGAACCACTGAAGCAATTTGTGTTATATTGTATAAAGAAATTGCGGGAGAATGACCCCCTCGCCGGAATCACGGTGCATCTGTCCCTGAACCCGGCCTTGATGGAGTGAGATGATGGCAATAAGACAGATTCGCTTGCAGGGCGACGAGATGCTGAACAAAAAAGCACGAACCGTGACTACCATTACTCCGTCCATGCACGATTTGCTGGACGATATGCTGGAAACCATGCGCGCCAAGGATGCGGTGGGCCTTGCCGCCCCCCAGGTGGGTGTACTTAAACGTATCGTGGTGGTGGAGTTTGACGATGCGCTATACGAATTGATAAACCCGGAGATACTGGAAACCGACGGCACCCAGGTGAGCAACGAGGCTTGCCTCTCCGTACCGGGGCGTTCCGGGGACATTGAGCGGCCCTTCGAGGTAACAGTCAAGGCGCAGAACCGCCACGGCGAGGAATATACGATTCACGCCGACGAGTTTCTGGCCTCGGCCATCTGCCATGAGCTGGACCACCTGGAAGGCAAATTATTCCTGGAAACGGCAACCAACGTGCAGTTCATCACCAACGAGCAAGCCGCCGCCCGCCGCAAAATGCACCGCAACCGCCGGGAAAGAAGACTGCGCCGGTGAAGCTGGTCTTTATGGGCACCCCCGCCTTCGCCGTGCCCGCCTTGGCCGCGCTGTTGCGCCATCATGAAGTCACAGCCGTATGCACCCAGCCCGACCGCCCCGCCGGGCGGGGGAAAAAAATCACCCCTTCCCCGGTAAAGGAACTGGCGGTACAGGCGGGCATTGAAGTACTTCAGCCGGAAACACTGTTCATAAAAAAAGGGGACAGCCATAAGCCACAGTCCCCCCGTGAAGTCCGCGACCGCTTACGTTCCTTGGGCGCGGATATTTTTATTGTTGCGGCCTATGGCTTGCTACTGCCCAAGGCGGTGCTGGAAATGCCCCGGCTGGGTTGCGTCAATATCCACGCCTCGGTGTTGCCCAGATACCGGGGGGCCTCCCCCATCCACGCGGCCCTGCTTAACGGCGACGCCACCACAGGCATCACCATTATGCAAATGGCCGAAGGGCTGGACACGGGGGACATCCTTTACCAGCGGGAGCTTTCCATCGGGGCGGATGAGCATTTCCCCAGCCTCCACGACCGGATGGCGGCCCTGGGCGCGGAATGTATCATCGCCGCCCTGTCCGCCCTGGAAAAGGGTGCCCTTGTGCCCACGCCCCAAAACCATGCCCAAGCCTCCCACGCACCCATCATCCATAAAACCGATGGGCTCATCCACTGGGACAGCCCCTCCGCTACCATTATCAACCAAGTCCGCGCCCTGGACCCCTGGCCGGGGGCCTACACTATACATGAAGAAACGCCCCTGAAAATCTGGCGCATCCACCCTGCCGCGCTTTTGCCCCGGGAAACGGAAAAGCCCCCGGGCACCGTGCTTTGCGCGGACAATGCCGGACTGAAAATCCGCACCGCCGACGGCGCGGTACTGGCCACGGCATTGCAGGGCCAGGGCGGCAAACGAATGCCCGCAGGGGACTATCTGCGGGGACGGTCAGTGAAGGTGGGGATGAATTTTCTGCACCGCTAGCCAAATTTCAACATAACCGTACTCGTCATCGCCGCCGTATAGCTCCATATCCAAGCTACCCACTTGTTCATAATTTGATGTCGGCAACCATTCAGAGAAAATTCGTTTGTACAATGAGCCTAAAACAGACGAGCAATCATCCCACGCGAATTTTTCTGTTGGAAATATCGCCCATGTATGTGCAGGAATATCCACAATGGTATATCCATCCGTTTTGCTGTTTTGTGTACAGAAGGCGCATAACATATATGGGAATGTGTCCTTCTGTGTTTCCCGGTAATCACAAACGGCATGTACTTTGCATAGTTCTTGATTTATAAAGGCTGGCAAATCGCCTGCCACTGCATCAAGTTTTTCATACGCTCCATTTGCATGGCAATCTTGCCATAAATCTGCGGGTTTTCTTATAGATGGGTCATCTTTGTGTCCGTCCATCATAACAGCCTCTGTACCAAAAATTTCTTCAATACCAAAGACTTGAAAAGCCCCTTTGTTTTCAATGCGATAATCCATTTCCTTCTCTCCTTTGATTGAAATTTGGAAAGTGATTTTTGGATAGGCTTTAAGCATCACGCCATCCGTTCTTGCCTGCGTTGGCGTAACGCCATGTAAGGCTTGGAACGCTCTGGCAAAGGAAATTGGCGAATCATAACTATATTTTAACGCCAAGTCCACAACCTTGATTTGGCTGTTTTGCAAGTCAAGAGCCGCCAATGTCAATCTCCTTCTTCGGATATATTCAGAAAGCGATGTATCCGTAATAAAAGAGAACATCCTGTAAAAGTTATGCGCCGAACAGCAAGTAATTTTTGCCAACTTGTCATGGTCTATAAAGCCATCCAAGTTTTCTTCGATGTATGATATCGCCGCATTCATTCGCGAAAGCCAATCCATTTCATCACCTCCTTCAACCTTATAGTTGAATAAACGGAAAACGGGCTACCCCTTGCGAGGATTTTGACGCAAGACAAGGAAGTGCCAACGAAGCGTGCTGGCGGCACGCGAGGAGGTGCTGACGCAGGATTGCGGCAAAAGACCGCAAGGGGTAGCCCGTTTTCCGTTTATTCAACTATATTATAGAACAATGGATTTTTAATGTCGCAACATTTCATGCCGTGTTTTGTTTGTGAGACATAGCCGTTCAAATTACATTCTACGGCTCGCGCTCCAGCCACATTTCAAAGCTCACGCCCGTTTCCCCGTGCAAGCTATAATAGGCATTCCGAAGGACATGAAGCTCAACATCGGCGGCCTGGCTTGCGTTTTCCATGATTACATAGGCTTCGAGCAACAGCATCAACCCGGCCTCCGGGTTTTGGGTCAGGGAAAGCACCTGCCCCGCTTGGAACAGCACCCTGGAAAATGACGTGGAGCTTCGCATATTCAACGCCCCGGCAAGGTGGATGGCGTCGTGTATGTGCTTTAAGGCGTTTTCCTCCACGGCTGACAAAATAATATCGGTATGGTCTGCCAGGTGGTGGCTGGTAGCCGCCAGCGCGGCTGTGACGGCGATAAAATAATTCCCATAGGCACCCAAAAGGTTCCCCCGCATGGCCGTTGGGATATCCGCTTTCAGATACAAGGCAAATTCCGCAAGGGTAATCGCACTCATGGCCTTGAAAAATACGGCCTCATGCTCCGGGGGGGTCATTTTGCCGGAGAAAAGCGCGTACAGCTGGGAAAGGTTGGCGTAGGCCGTGCTGATTATAGCGGCTTCACTGCCTGTAAGGTCGTCATATAAAGCCGAAGGGCTAAGCAATACCGACGGTGCTACATAAATCACACCCTCCGTTGCAGGGGATAGCCGCGCCATGAAAATGTCCTGGTTTATTTCCAGTGCCAAGGCAGGGCGGTTTCGTGCGGGGACAAAGTTGAGCAATGCCATTTCATAATGGATGCGGGCACGGTTGAACATTTCATAAGGGTCCATGCCCGCCGCACCGGTGAACAACTGCATCTGGTAGCTGTTTCCCAGCAAAGTCAGTGCCGTGGCCATAACGGAATCGCGGCTGTCGAAGGGGGAAAGACCGGAGCCTTCAAGAACCGCCACCGCGTGGTGTGCTTCTGCCAGTGCCAGGGGATACTGCCTAAGATTAAAATGCGCCACCCCCAAGCCATGATGCAAATTGGCCCTTACCCAGGGGGACACGGCAATACCCCCCTCCTCCAGCACCGAGAAGGCGGTAAAAGCGTGAACCCTGGCCTGTTGCGGATTGTTCAGCCGCAATGCAATGCGTGTGAGCATGATATGTATATCCAGCAAATGTTCATAAAAGGCGGCCCTCCGGGCCTCTTGCAACCCCACCGAGGCGTAGGCCCGCCCCCGTTCCTGTATTGTCTGCAAGGACATTTCCATTTGTTGCCACGCGGCCTCGAAGTCTGCTATGGCATATAAGGACAACGCGGCATTGAAGGCGGCATCATGGGGATGGTAGGTACGTGTCACCGTTTCCTCAACGGGGGCCATAATTATGCCTATGATAAAGCTATGGTTGTGATATGTAATGCTTTCGCCCCTGTTTCTGTCCGCTAACTGGAACACAACGCCCACGATGGTTGCCACCGTGGCCAAAACGCCGATACAAAACATCAATTTCTTCCCCAGTGCCTTCCAGCTAAAGGGGTTGCTTTGCTGTGCCGGAGATTGTGCCGGAGGCTGTGCCGAACGACGCGTTTTTTTTATTTTTCGCTTTACTTTTTTGTGCTTCACGGCTTTTTCATGCCTTCCGGGACTGCGATAATGGCGGCAGTATAGTATAAATATCATATCCGCGCAAAACCCATTACACACGTCCCTTTACACCTCTGCCACTTTGCGGGATAATTACCCCGCCAACGAGGACAATAAGCAGAGAGAGAGGAATTTTGTATGCTTGCAACCATGAAAAACGTGGTGAAACGTTATGGCAACACCATGGCTTTGGACCATTTGGATTTGAATGTGGCCCAGGGGGAGATTTTGGGTTTGCTGGGGCCCAACGGCGCGGGCAAGACCACGGCCATCCGCACGCTGTGCGGCCTGATGGGCTTTGACTCGGGGGAGATACGGGTCTTCGGCCAGGCACAGCACGTGAATAATCTGGAGGTTAAACGCGCAATGGGCATCGTCACCCAGGAAATCACCGTGTTCCAAGACCTGAATGCCATAGAGAATTTGCGTTATTTCGGCCAGCTATATGGCTTGCGGGGCAGTGAGCTGGAATCCAATGTCAATCGCGTGCTGGCGTTCATCGGTCTTACCGACCGGGCGAAGAAACGCCCCAAGACCTTCTCCGGCGGGATGCAACGCCGCCTGAACATCGGCTGTGCCTTGGTGCACCGGCCCAAGCTGTTGATTATGGATGAGCCCACCGTGGGCATCGACCCCCAATCCCGCAACCACATCCTGGAATCGGTGCGTACCATTGCCGCCGAGGGCACCACGGTGATTTACACCACCCACTACATGGAGGAGGTAGAGGCGGTGTGCAACCGCATCGCCATCATGGACTCGGGCAAGGTGATTGCCGAGGGCACCAAGGACGAGCTGGTGGGCAAAATCCAGCACGAGGACACCATCCGCATGACGGCGAACAGCCCTTCCCCCGCCCTCACCGATGGCATCAAGGCCATTTCCGGCGTAAAGAGCGTGGACGTAAACGGCAACGACTATGTAATCATTTCCAGCGCGGAAAGCGCGAACGTAAACCGCATCATGGAAATTGCCATGCATCACGGCGGTATTGCCAACATTACAGCGGCGAAGCCCAACCTGGAGGATGTGTTCCTGACATTGACCGGGCGTTGCCTGCGGGATGGGGAGGAATAGCCATGACCATTTTTATGCACTATACAAAGCGCGCCCTGAAAGAGCCGCTGGGTATCGCCATTTACATCGTGGCCCCGTTGGTGATGGTGCTGATTACCACATTAGTCAACCAGTATGCCGCCGATGAATTTCAAGGCGCGGCGGTTATGGCCAACGGGCGGGACTTAGTCGTTTCCGTGAACGTGTTTATGAATTTGATAATGTTCCAGTTCATGGGCATTTTGCTGGTGGTTGACCCGCTACATGTGGATATACGGCGGGATATGCGCTGGCGGTTGCTGGCCGCCCCGGTGCCCCCGGTGAAATTTGTCTTTGGCTGTATGTTCGGGCACTATGTATTTGCCTTGCTGTCGGGGCTGTTGATTATCGCGGGGGGCTTCGTCATGGGGGGCTACATGTTCACGCCATGGGTGCCCGTTGCGGTGCTGGCCTTGGTGGGCATCATCGCCATGCTGATGGGTACGCTGTTCTTCTACCTATTTAAAAGCCTGGCGGTGGCGAATACGCTGGGCACGGTGTTCACCTTTGGCATGGCCATACCCCAGGGCATCATGATTATGGCGGATTTCCCCACGCCGGTGCAAACCTTCGGGCAATATTTTACGCCGCTGGCATGGGCCTTCCGCGCCATTATCTATTCCTCGGACGAAGCATCGGAAATGATGACACAGTTTTTCTTCAACCAACAGCATAGCTTCACGCGGGGTATGCCGGGCGCGCTCATGAACCTGGGCCTGCTGGCGGCCTTCGCCGCGGTGCTGGCCGTCATCGTAGTGCTGGTGAGCAGGAGGAAAGCGGTATGACCATATTCAAATACGCCCTGCGGCGGGGCCTGATGAAGCCCGCCTCGCTGGTGGCCAACGGTGTACTGCCCCTTGTTTTTATCATAGCCATGCCCGACGGGTATAATATGGATGGCGGACGCGGGTTCTTTATGCTGGCGTTTTTGCTCATGTTCGGCGCGTTTATGATGGCGGGGGGCATCCAGGGGGACAAAATTGACGGCGTCACCCTACGCATTCTGGCGGGGCCCATTACCTTCCGCACCTATCTGGTGCAAAATTTCTTTGCCGGGCTGGTGCCCATGGTGGTGCTTACGGGCATATTGGGTGCGCTGGGCATCGCGCTACATGACTGGACACTGCCCTTTGCGGGGGCGGTGGTGCTGTGTTTTATCTTGCTTTCGGCAACCATGATTGGGCTTTCCTTCGTGTGGGCGGTTCTTTTCAAAGACAAGGAAGCCAGCTTGGTGGCCTTTACCCTCATTGTCATGCTCATGGGTATGGTGGGCGGCCTGATGATACCGCAAAGCGTAATGCCCGCCGCGTTGCGCAATATCGGCGCGATTTTCCCGCCGCACTGGGCGGCGCGGGGGCTGGAGCAACTCATCTCCTACGGCACGATGACAG
The DNA here is from genome assembly GCA_009787785.1 of Defluviitaleaceae bacterium. GTDB lineage: Bacteria > Bacillota > Clostridia > Lachnospirales > WQUN01 > WQRX01. The sequence continues at coordinate 2,427 of WQSR01000003.1, read as the reverse complement.
CGCAATACTGGCTTTCCATGCTTGCGCTGGTGCTCTTCGCAGTGGCGTTGCTTTTGTACGGGAGCAAGCGTAGAATTGTTTAATGCGTAACCAGGCTTTTTTAATGCTGGTCTTGGCTGGCACCGCACTCAGAACAAAATTTTTGCCCTTTCACATTCATAAAGCCACATGCACATGTAACGCCTTCGTTTAATTTGATTTTGTTTATAAAACTCGCCCCGCAAGCACCGCAGTATTTAGAATCTACGGTGTTTACTTCGTTGCATTTGAGGCATTTAATTTCGCGCAATGCCGCTTCTCTTCCATCCAGGGCGAAATTAACCGCTCCACCAATAAATTTTTGTACCTGTTGCTTTTCCCATGCGATGCCCTCTTCGATGCCTTGCAATAATTTTTTTAACATACCCCTTACCTCCTAAATATTTTATTTATTACTTACAAATATCTGAATTTTTATATTGCTTGTTAAGATTGCTCACTTCTAAAACTGCACTCAATTTAATGCGCCTCCTTTATTGTCTGTATCGCTTCTTCTATCCATTCAAGTCGTGTTTTGTTCATCATTTCACCGTGCCGAGCCACCAAATTGTAATAACATATATGTTGCGGGGGCATTTCTTCTGCCTCATCATTTGCAATTACATCTCGAATACCTTTATGCGCTGTGCTTCGCGCTACGCATACCTCGCGGAATGATTCCAATAGTTTAATGGCTTGCTCCTTGCTCGTGTTCCCCGCAAAAAGCACCCGCAGTAAAAATGCGTTTCTTGCAGTAAGCGCGTCTTTAACATCTTCATCGGGCATAGCCAGCCAATTAAGGAACTCCGCGCTACCTTCTTCTGTGATGGTGTAGACCCGCTTGTTGGGCTTGTCGTTTTGAATTACTTGTTCACTCACAAGCCAACCCCGTTGCTCCATGTTTTTCAGTTCGACATAAATTTGGGTGGTTTTGGTCTGCCAGATATATTTGAGCGATTGCGCGAACTCTCTATTCAAGTCATAACCTGTATATGGCTTTAAGCTCAGTAAACCGAGCAACCCATGTTTTAGTGACATAGCCTCTCCCTTCGTTTTATATATTACGCATCCGCAATATAACACTATTTAATTGTCGAGGCAAGGGAATTTTTGCGTTGAACCATGAAACGCCTCATCACCGGCGACGACCCCTTACCCAGTTGAGCACGGTATATTTGCAGTCATAATTTCCCATATTTCGTATATACTGTTGTACAACGAAAATATGGAGGTTTGTGATGCTGTTAAAATGGATAATCGGTGCGGTCTGCTTGTATATTTTGACCTTGATTTTCCCCGGGTTCCATATTGAGGGGGTTGTAACCGCCCTCGTCGCCGCGGCGGTGCTGGGGCTGGTCAATCTGGTGGTGAAGCCCCTCCTGCACCTCATTTCACTGCCGATTACGATTTTGACCTTGGGGCTGTTCTCCTTGGTGATTAACGGGTTTTCCCTGTATCTCGCCTCGTGGATTGTGCCCGGCTTTGAGATTTCGAATTTCTTCACCGCCTTCTTCGCGGCTTTGGTGCTGAGCGTGTTGAATGCCCTGCTTAGACCCGGGGATAATTGAACAATTTGCGGCACGCCACGGCATAATCGCCGGCGTGTGCGACGCACAACCCCTTGCCCGTGCGCTTTGCGAAGCCACGGGCTTTGTGCCGTTCGTCAGCCGGGATTGGGAAAAACGGACAAGCCCGGCGGCGACTTTGCCGGGGGCGCGGAGCATCGTTGTGGTGGGGTGCGGGTACGGGGAGAATAAAGGCGATGAAATACAGCAAACCAGTTTCACTGAAGGATTCTATGGGGAGCTGTCCACCTTGGGGCAGTTCCCGGATTATCATGTACGCGTTAAAGGTATTTTGCTTGAGCTGGTGGAGGAATTGCGAAAACACCACGATTTCAAATATAAGCTTCTGGTGGACAGCCCCGGCTTGGATGAACGCGCCCTGGCACTTCGGGCGGGTCTTGGGCACTATGGGCGGCATGGATTGGTGATTTCGAAGGCATTTGGCTCCCGGTTTCATATCGGGTGCCTGTTGACGGATATACCCCTTGAAGCCCCCCCGGAAAACCAGACCCCTCGCGGCACCGGCGTTGCCAGCGCGTGTCCCCCGGATTGCCGCCGTTGCGTCGATGCTTGCCCGACGGGTGCCCTTTCACCCGAAGGTGGGCTGGACGCGGGGCGTTGCATCTCCTACCTCACGCAGAAGGATTCCCTCAACCCCGAGGAAGCAACCTGCCTTGGCAACCAGCTCTACGGCTGTGACATTTGCCAGGACGCTTGCCCTTTCAACCCGGCACGTGATAAAACATGGGTACATCCGGCCCATTGGCTTTCCATGACCGATGGGGATTTTACCCGGGAATACGGCCATACCGCCATGCTGTGGCGGGGCGCGGACATCCTGCGC
>WQSR01000002.1 GCA_009787785.1 Defluviitaleaceae bacterium | reverse complement strand
ACTATTTCGAGCATCAATACCAGCGCGCACAAGCCATGAAGGGCGCGAAAAAGGTTATCCTCGACGTGTTCAAGGAATACGGCGATTTGACCGGCCGCAAGTATGGCCTCTTCGAGGAATACAAAATGGAGGACGCCGAGCGGGTTATCGTGGTGCTTAACTCCAGCGCGGGTACCGCCAAAGTAGCCGCCGACCGCCTCCGCGAAAAGGGCGAAAAGGTGGGCGTGCTGAAGCTTCGCGTGTTCCGTCCCTTCCCGCTGGAAGAAATCGCAAAGGCACTGGCCAATGTGAAGGCCGTCGCCGTTATGGACAAGTGTGACAGCTTCTCCGGCATAGGCGGCCCTGTGTTCACCGATGTGCGCCACGCCTGTTATGACCTGGCTACCCGCCCCTTGATTGTCAACTACATCTATGGCCTGGGTGGCCGCGACGTAACCGTGGACAACTTCCTGTATGTGTTTGACAAATTAAGTGAGGTAATTAAATCCGGTAAAACCGACGATATCTATCGCCATGTCGGTGTAAGGGGGGTCAACTAATGGCTGTCGAAATGAAACCGTATAACCTGAAAAAAGAATCCTGCAAAGCGGAACGCTTGGTTGGCGGGCATCGTCTGTGCGCCGGTTGCGGTGCCAGCGTTGCGGTGCGCGGCGTGCTTCGTGCCGTGAATGAAGAGGACAAGACCGTCTGCGGCGTGGCCACCAGCTGTCTTGAGGTATCCAGCGTACTGTTCCCCTTCACCGCCTGGCAAGAAGGCTTCATCCACTGCGCCTTTGAAAACGTAGCCGCTACCATTGCCGGCGTGGAAGCCAATTACCAAGCCAAGAAGCGCAAGGGCGAGCTGAAGGACAACTATAAATTCGTAGCCTTCGGCGGCGACGGCGGCACCTATGACATCGGCTTGCAAGCCCTTTCCGGTGCCATGGAGCGTAACCATGACATGGTATATGTCTGCTACGACAACGAAGCCTATATGAACACGGGCCTTCAGCGTTCCTCCGCCACACCCATGTTTGCCGAGGTTTCTACGGCTCCCGTGGGCTCCAAGCAGGGCAAAGGCGAAATGGGTATCGGTAAGGGCCAGCACAAAAAGGACCTCACCGCTATCATCGTGGGCCACGGTGTACCCTATGTAGCCCAAACCACCTTCATAAAGAACTTCAAGGACCTCCACGAAAAAGCCTACAAGGCCCATTACACCCCCGGCGCGGCTTTCCTTAACATCCTCGCCCCCTGTCCCCGCGGCTGGCGTTACCCGCCCGAAGAGCTGATGACCATCTGTAATTTGGCTGTGGAAACCTGTGTATGGCCCTTGTACGAAGTCATCGACGGCGAGTGGAAGCTCTCCTACGAGCCCAAGAAAAAACTCCCCATCGAAGACTACATCAAGTTGCAAGGCCGCTTCCGCCATATGTTCGCCAAGGGCAATGAGTGGATGATTGAGGAACTGCAAGCCCATGTGGACAAGAAGTGGGAGCAGTTGCTGAAGAGATGTAAGTAGTAGTTGCGTATGTAACGTAAGTAACGTTAAAGCCCGCAGGAGTTGGTTCCTGCGGGCTTTGTATGTCATAACAGAATTGCTTTGACGGTGATTTGCCGTCTTGCTATAATGCAGAAAATTAACTGAAGGAGGATTTACATGAGGAAAATTTATTGCACCGTATGCAACACACCCGACCCGACAATAAAGAAAGTTCGCGGCCATGAAAGAAAAAGCACCGGACGCCGTGTTCTGGAATGGATTTTATTTTTAATTCCTGTAATCGGCAACCTTTTTCTCGTAGGCGAAATCGTCACGGATTTGAAAAAATACCCCGTCGCGGAATGTAACAAATGCAATCACAAATGGGAAGTAAAAACGCACGCATAAGTTGGAGTGAAAAGCAGATAAATCGCATCTTTCACTTTTATTCTCAAAAATAACACCCCACGCTATGTACTGTTGGATTACAGCCTGTTACAGAAAGGAAATGCTGTTGCCGACGATATGGATGTTGACAGTGTAGCTTCGCGCATACTTAGCAAGCACATTAAGGCGTTTGAGGAATTGGCAATTTAAAATATCTATGCTGGCGGCATATTATAATGCGCTTATTTATCGTTATAATGCCCTTTGCATTGGTAAATCTCCACCCTGCCACCGTCTAGGATTTGATAGACCAGCCGATTCTTTTCATCAATTTCTCTGATCCAATAGCCCGCCAAGTTACCTTTTAACGGCTCGGGATGGCCAATGCCCTCGTTACCATTTCGGATTATGTCCCGTATAAGCTGATTAATTTTTTTCAGGGTTCGCTTGTCCTCAATCTGCCATTGGGTATACTCATTGAATCCCCGAAGGGAAAATCCGAGATTTTCAATCATTTTCCATAGCCTCCAACTCGGCAAGGCTCTTTGTAATCACCTGTCCTTTTTTGGCTTGCTCAATGGACTCAATCAAAATCTTCATATTATGTGGGTTGAAATATTCGTTATACTTTTCCTCAGCGGTCTTGGCTCGGATTGGAAAGGGTATAGCTTGTTCGCGTATTGCTTGGCGGAAAAAAATATTTATCGCACCAGACATGCTCATGCCGAGTTTGTCAAAGAGGGTTTCTGCCTCTTTTTTTATTGCTTCATCAATCCTTATCGTTACATTGGTCATAGCAATCCCTTCCTTTTTTGTATTGGTGCAACCATTGTGCATTAATATAATGTGCATTGTCAATACATTTAATCGTTACACAAAAATAGCGGCCAATTGGCCGCGTAGCCGTCGCGCAACGTGGGGCGGCGTTCCACCGGGCCCGGGCAACGCCCTGCGAGAGCCGCAGGCCGGGTGTGTACCGGCCTGCACTGCCATGGTTACTTCTTTATAATGGGTATATAAACGTGCATCAAGGATTTTGTATCTTCACAGCCCTTGGGGTAAGCTTCTATGGCAGGGTATTTTACAAAAGGTGCCCATTCATACGTGCTTGAACCCGAATCTTCACGATAGCTATATCCTGAATCCGGTAGCCATTTGGCGTACAGCGTTTTGTAAAACATCCCAGTCCAAATAATTTCCAGTGTTGTGTCGAAAACAGCGTACTCGCTGGCTTCAAACTTGCGCCCCACAAATCCTGTGGGTATATTTGCAAGGGTGCTGACTTCCACACATGCGATGTATTTCGCCTTCCCGTCATTGGTTTCGCTGTGGGTTATGCCATAGGTGCCGTCGAAACTTTTGTCGGGTATCATACCGCTCACCGGATTGAATGCGTCCCACACGCCGCCAATCGGGTCAGTACCTCCCTCGCTGTTGTAATTAATTTCTGCTTCAAACCCAACTACAAAATAAGCATCTTTCTTGATAAACCGCACGTTCTTGAAACAATCCATCAGTTCCATTGATGGTACACGCTCCTTCCACATAGTTGAGGGGGGAAATGGTGGGATGATAGGTTTTAGCAGACGGAATTGTGCCGGCGCAATTCCATAGGTCTTTGAAAAGCTCTTTGTAAACGACTGCTGCGACAAGAACCCTGTATCAAATGCAATTTCGACAATCCGCTTGTTGCTTTCCGCAAGTTTCTTCGCTGCGCTGTACATACGGTAGTGGTTTAGATAGCTCCCAACCGTAAATCCCGTAAGTACACGAAAAACTTTCGCGAAGTAAGATGGCGAGAGATACGCTTGGGTCGAAATATCCGCTATGCTTATCTGCTCGCCGTAATTGTCGTGAATATACAGGGTCGATTCATAGACCAACTGCTCAACATTCATGCCGTTTTCCTCCTCCCGTTATGATAATACCATCGCAGAAGGCGTTTGTTTTGTCTTAAACAACTTTCTTGATTAACACAAAAATTTTATGAAACTGCTACAACTGCCCTTCTTTTGCGGCCTTTGCGGCTTAGGCCGTCAAAGAATACCGACAATGCAAATGAAATCACATACAACCCAACCGTTAGTATTATACTTACCGGTAAGAGATAATCATATGGCGCGTGATTTCCAAACACGCTTCCCCCGGCAAAAGCGATTGCGAATGATGCAATGAGTATAATTTGCCCTGTGGATTCCCTTTGAGGAAATATTGTATAGAGCAGGTAGGATATGGGATAATACGCGATGCATATAAGTTGAACAAGCACCATTGTGAGGATGAGATTGGCCGTGCCGTGATGCTCAAAGGGCAAGAGTAGCCACAGCACCAATGTGAGCCCACTTAGCAAAATAAACGTAAGATAATGAGATGCGATAATTAATTCTTTTCGCACAGGCATAGCTTTTTGGAAAACATCCCATTTTGCATTCAATGCGTGGCCTACAACCTCCAGGCTCACCGATGGAAATGTAGCCAAGGTAAGTAAAAACAAAATGGGAGAAAAATTCATGGCGGAGTTCACCATGCCAAAATAACTCAACAGTTGTATTGCAAAGGGTACTAGCCATATCATGATATAAAACAATATGTTTCTCCTAAGCAAATGTAAATTATTAATCATTAATCCTATCAAACCGCTCATGCTACATTCTCTCCTTCCAAGAACATTTCAATAATGGTATCCAAGGGTAAAACTTCCGGCTCTATGGTATATTTTTCAGAAAACGCCTTCGGGTCTTTGGCAATTACGCGGACGGCGTGGTCACCTTTTTTGATACGGATTAAATCTTTTCGGTCAATCTCTCCCAATCTTTTCGATGTCATGGGAAAGACCTTGTATTGGTGCATTAAATCATCTTTGTTGCAGTTAAACCTAATATTTCCATCGTCAATAAACATGATGGCATCGGACATTCTTTCAATCTCGCCCATGATATGGGATGTGAGAATGATGGCATTTTCACCGTCAGCGACATGGGTATGCAGTAATTCCCGCACTTTTGCTGAGGCTTTCACATCAAGACCATTGGTAGCTTCATCTAAAACCAGTATTTTTGCATTGTGGGACAATGCGATGGCGATGGCTAATTTCGTTTTCATGCCAGTGGAGAATTTTACAATCTTCAGCTTTGAATCAAGTTCCAATTGCTCCAGCACATGATAAAACCTTGCCTTATCCCATTTTTTATAGGTGTTGGACATGATGCTGCATACAGTCTTTGCGTTGAAATGACCGGGAAAACCGTATTCAGCAGATACAATGCCCAAATTTTCAAGCACTTCGTTTTGTACCTTGTTGTACGTTTTTCCAGACAAGGAATATTTTACATCCCCGGCATCCCAATTCAGAAAGCCCGTTAAACAGGACAATAGGGTGGTTTTCCCCGCGCCGTTAAGTCCGATAATGCCCAGAATCGTGCCTTTTTGAAGCTCGAAGCTAACATTTTTGATGCCCTTGCCAGTACTGTAGCACTTGCTAAGATTGCGCACAGTTAAAACGGTTGCGTTCATTTATATATCCTCCCAAAAAATTTTAATAATTTCTTGTAACTCTGTAAGTTCCACGCCATTTTGTTTGGCAATTTGAATAATACGTTTGGCTTCATCCTCTACCTCGCGAAGCAAGGCATCCTTCAATGAGGATTTATTCAAACTTTCTGAAACAAAATAGCCTTTCCCTTCCACACTTTCGATTATTCCGTCTTTTTTCAACTCTGTATAAGCGCGTTGGACGGAAAGCGTACTGACCTCAAGGGATTTTGCCAAATTTCGAACAGAGGGCAAGATATCGCCCACTTTCAACTCCCCATTAGCGATAAGAAGCTTAATCTGGAAAATTATCTGTTCGTAAATGGTCTCTTTGCTTTGCTGTTTAATGATAAAATCCGGGATATAGCACCACCCCTTCAAAAGTAACGTCGCGCATGAATCCCTCCCGCGTACAGATGTGACATTAACTGTGTTGGCCAACAAGTACAGTATAGAGCAGATTATAATTCATGTCAACCCCCTTTTGGTGATATAATGAATAGAAAAAGCAAGGGGGGATAGCGATGAAGGGATATGTATTCCTTGGGCTGATTTTTTTCTTGTTAGCCGCTTGTGGCACGCGGACGGATGAGGATGATACGATAGGCTTATACGAGGACAACGCGCTTAGGAACAGGGGCGCGGAGGATTACGCTTTGCACATCGGGGAACACATCGAGGAGCAGGATGAAATTGAAGCGGTATACGAAGCGGTCATCCCTACACTGCAAGACGCACTAGCCCGCGCCAACGAGCGCAGGGAAAGCATAATAAGACTTGATTCAGCAGACTTGCTTCAATCAATGGAAGGCCACGCGGCCAATCCCGCCGATTTTTGGGATTTTGTGAATATTGATATGCCCTGGGGCGAAAACATACCTATAGAGGATGCACTGGCGGATGTGGATGATTTTTTCCAACTGCTGAGGAACATATATGCCGGCTATACCTATTTCGGTGGGGATGAAGTGTTTTTGCCTATTCATGAAAGAATTTCAGCGGCAATTTCGGCATATACAAACCGCATTCATACGTACTTTTTCGAGCAGATTATTAACAGGTATTTGTCCCCCGTTGTTAATGACGCTCATTTTTTTGTGGGTAGGCACAGTATGGCACGCGCATATCATTTTCACGCAGGGATTGTACCCTTTGACCGGACGGCGAATGGGTTTCGCAACAGGGAAAATGGATTGTATGCCGTGGAAATCGACGGAATCCCCATATACGATGTGATGCGGCTCTCTATTGACGAAAGGGGGGCATTTTTCTATGCCATCGTTATGCCTCTTGACACCCATGAACGCATATTGAACGTAACACGCGCAGTGCTGTACAGCAACGGCACGAGTGAATACATGCAGTTAAGCCGATATCCGGTTGCGCGGACGCCGATGGAACCGCCAAAATTGGAATGGTTTGATACAATTCCCGTGGTTTCCATGACCACAATGTCATTTGAATCCCATGTCGAATGCCCGCAAATGGGAATCACCCAATTGGAAGCCACCGATATTTTCTTGTCCTTTGCGGAAAAATTACAGGACGAACCTGCGGTGATTTTGGATTTGCGCGGGAACGGCGGCGGAAGCTCCGTAACGGCATCGCGTTGGATATACACGCTAACGGGTGAAATCGTACCCTTCAACCATATCCAAATCGGTATATATGTAGATGAAGCAAATCCTGTGGAACGCACACCGTATTGCACAAGTACGTATACAACACAGGTGAACCTGGACCGGTTTTTGCCCATGCCGTTTGACCATTTCGGCGGCCTTTTCATGATGCGCTACCTGCCGGATGAAATAGTCGAAAGGGAAAATATTTTAATCGTTCTGGCGGACCGCTTCACCGGGTCGTCGGCAGAATTTTTAGTCGACTTAACGACCAATATTACCAATACCTTAATTGTAGGGACAAATACTCGCGGCGTGGCCAATTTCGGTGGCAATTATGTGAAAACCATGCCGCGCTCCGGCGTCCCGTTTCGCTTTAGCAATAGGGCAATTTTCTGGCCGGAGGGCCACCTGCCGGAGGGTATAGGCATCGCGCCGGACATATGGGTGTCAGGGGACGCGCTCACCGCCGCGCTGGCGATGCTTGCGCAGGGGTAAATCGCTACCCTTTAATCCCTGTGGTATTTATGCCTTCGACAAGGTGCTTGTTGAAAATCAAGAACATGACAAACACGGGGATTAGCGACAGTGTTGACATGGCAAACATCGCGCCGAAGGAAGTACCCGCATCGGCATCAGCGAACCTGCGCAGGGCCAGCGACACTGTAAAGAGGTTCGAGCTTTGTAAATAAATGAGCGGCCCCAAAAAGTTATCCCACGCCCAGTAGAATTGAATTATCGCCGTGGTAATCAGTGCGGGCTTCAAAAGCGGGAAGATGATGCGTATAAAAACGCTGTACTTGTTGCATCCGTCACAAATCGCGGCCTCGTCGAGTTCTTTGGGGACACCTTTCATAAATTGCATCATAAGAAAGATAAAGAACGCCGCGCCGAAAAACGAGGGTATAATAAGCGGATTAAAAGTATTAACCCAGCCTATTCTGTGGAAAATAATAAACTGCGGAATCATAACAACTTGCCCGGGAATCATCATGGTGGAAAGCATAATGCCGAAAATCAATTTGCGCCCGTTGAACTTCGTCCGTGCCAAAGAGTACGCAACAAGGGCAGAGCTGATGGTTACGCCAATGGTAGACGAAACGGAAATGATGGCCGAGTTGAGGAAAAACCTACCAAAGGTAAGCGTTTCGGAAACGCGCCAACCGTCGCGGAAATTGTCAAAAGAAAAATTTTGAGGCAACAGTGTCAACGCACCCGATGCAATTTCGACATCGGTTTTGAACGCGCCGGAAATCATCCAAAGTACGGGATAAATCATAATAAAACCAAAAACCCCGATAAAAAAATGATATAAAATCGGGTAGCGGATTTTTTCTCGTGTTCTGCTTCCGATAATCATTAACACAGCGAGAATAAGCACAAGGGTGCCCACAGTCAGCAGACCGCTTATAATCCGGTTCACGGAGTGCAAGGTATCCTCTATGGCAACCCCGACGAAAATCATCCCCACAGGAGTACCGTCACAGCCCAAAACCGGCGTGTAATAACCGCGATGGAGTCCGTCGTAAAACATGAAATCCGCGCTGTATGCGTTGCCTTCGAACAAGACATCTTCGATAATATGCTCCGCAGGGGTAACGCCGACTGCGCGCAGGAACGCAACGCGGTCCGCAAAAACCGACGACGCGACAGAGGTATCGCCTGCATAAAAAGTAACCTCCGCGCCGAAGGTGCGGGCAATAGGCAAAACAGAGCCCAAGGCGTTAAAGCCTCTCATGGCGGAAACCGCGCCGATTACATGGCCATCCGAGAAAACCGGTGCCGATGAGGACAGAAAAATCGAAACACCGGGTTCGGCGATATACGATGAAGCCGCTGTGCCTTCATGTAAGGCGGTGTAAAGTGTAAGTGAAGCAAAATCTGTGCCGAAAAGCACACTGCCGTCGAGGCTTAGCACTACAATTTCGTCTATCCCAAGTGTGCGCCCGGCCGCGTTTATATAGTGCGGCAAGCCTTCATAGTCAGCGGTAATTTCTCCCGCATTATACCGGTTCAAAAGGTCAATAATGTAGACATCGCCAGCCAAAGCCCTGGCCTTCATCAGGTTGTATTGCTCAAGGTTCGACATGTATGCTTGCACCGATTGGACAACATTCGGAACCCGTTCGTCCAATTGCTCATCGGCAAAATCCCGAATCATGCGCGTCACAAAAATCATGGCGTAGGCCGTAAAAATAACAAGCAATATTAAAATGCCGGTTGCGGGCAATCTATTTTTCTTAAAAATTTTACCTAACATAATTGCTTCCCTCAGTTTTCATCGGCGTAGAATGTCCAACGCCGTGATGTGCGCAAAATGGTAAATGTAACAACAGCCACAATCAAAAGCAATATCCAGCTCATGGCGGAGGCATAGCCCATATTGCCCCATGTAAATGCGTGATTGTAAATATATAGCGCGATAAAATTGGTAGACTCGGCAGGCCCGCCGCCGGTGATAATATACGCCTGGGTAAAGGTCATAAACGCGCTGATTGTTTGCATCACAAGGTTAAAAAGAATAACAGGTGAAAGATATGGCAGAATAATTTTGAAAAATATATGAAATTTGTTCGCGCCGTCAATGGAAGCGGCCTCTATATACGATTCAGGGATATCCTTTATGCCGGCGGCGAATATAATCATTGCCGCGCCGAACTGCCAAACACTCATCACGATAAGCGGCACAATAGCCAAGTGTGGAATCCCGAACCAACCGATTCCCTCAAAGCCGAAAAACGTAAACAAGTTATACACTACGCCGTTGCTGACAAAAAGCTGTCTCCACACCAAAGCAACGGCAACAGAGCCGCCAATCAACGTAGGCAAGTAATACACAGCACGGTAAGCATGGGAGCCTCTGTACTTGCGCGTGAGGGCATACGCTATTAAAAGCCCGAAAACCATACGCACAGGCACGGAAAAAATTACAAACCGGAATGTCACCGATATCGCATTCCAAAAGCGGTCGTCGGAAAACATTCGTGTGTAATTATAAAAGCCGATAAAATTGTGTTCGGGCCGCATATTAAAATCTGTGAATGAATAGTAAAAAGACATACCCATGGGCACCAGCATGATAAACAAAAATCCGATAACAAAAGGCAAGGCAAATATATAACCTACAACGCCGTCCCTGTTCATGAAGCGCGCAACTTTTCCCCAGCTTGGTTTCACGGATTTAATTAATTCTGCCAATACTTTCACCTCTCTATGTATAATCGAAAACCGCGACGGGCGCGGTTTTCGATGGCGCATTTATTACGTGTTTTAATTTCTTCCGACTACTTCGGTAGCATGGTCGAAGACCCGCTGTGCGGCTTGTTGCGGTGTAATCATACCCATAACAAGTGCGTCGATAATTACATCGTTGATATAGTCCTCAATTTCGGACTGGCTTGGATTACCCAGGGGGGTTGCCACTATTTCGGTGCTGATTCCCAGTACCATGTTGTGGAAGGCTGAAACGGCACCCAAACCGGGAATAGCCGCGTTTACCTGAGAATTGATGGGTACGCCACGCTCTCCTCCGAGAATAAGGTTTGCTTCTACACTGTTAATCCAAAAATCAAGGAATTGTGCGGCGGCTTCGGGGTGGTTGCTTGAGGTAGAAATGGAGAACATTTGCGAAGATACAACATCGGCTTCAGGCGCGGTGCCGGGCATACTCGGCGGCACAACCATGTGGAACTCCCGCCCGGGGCGATACTCTTGGGCGGCGCGCATCATAGCGATTAGCTGGTTGCTTGCGCGGTGGGACATTGCCGCACGCCCAAATGTTACGGGGTCGGTATCAAGGGTGTCCATCAACATGGCTTGTTCCGGGTTAGGCATTGCGCCGGAGCTTACTAGGTTGTATCTCATTTCAAAGTAGCGCACCATGGGTTCGGGGCTGTCAATGCCAAGGATTCTGGGGTTGGGGTCATACAGCTCATAACCTCTTTGGCGCAGGAACTGTGTAAGCATTACCGCATCGTTTTCAAATGCGTTAATACCGTATATGCCAAGTTCGTTGCTGATGGCAATCATTGCGGTTTCAAACTCGTCCCATGTCCAGTCAACGTGGGGGCGGGGTACGCCTGCCGCGTCAAAAAGTGCGGGGTCGTATACATAGCCCCATGCGTTTACACCGTTTGACATGCCTACTACCTTGCCTTCATACCCTAGCATTTGTGTGGTGGTAAGCGCGATAAGCTCGTCTGTGATGTGTGTCGTGTTAATGATTCCGCTTGCAATAAAATCGTTAAGCGGAACGATTTGGTCGATAAATTCGGGATAGTTTGAGCCCAATTGGAACAAATCCCAAACATTGTTTGCGGCGATGCTTGTGGCAAGCACCGTCCAGTACCCGTCTGCAATAGCATAGCCCGTAACTTGAATGCCTGGGTTTGCGGCATTCCACATACGGATGACTTCCTCAGTAATTTCCTGGCGGTGTGCGCCACCCCACCAGCCCATGGTGAGATGAATAACCTCGTCAGTAGGAACAGGCGCAGGGGCGGGAGCGGGTGCAGGGGCGGGTGCAGGAGCAACAGGGGCAGGAGCGGGTGCAGGGGTTGCGGCACCGCCGCCGTTGTCGTTGCGGCCACAAGCACTAACGAGTGCAAGAACCATAGCCAGCACGAAAATAAGCGACAGTGCTTTGAAAAATCCTTTCATAAATCATCCTCCTTTAGAATGAAAATCCCTTAATATGATTACTAAATACAATAAATATAATATAAAATGATGCAAAAATTGTCAATATAATTTTAAAATGTCAATTATGGGTGTTTTTGGCATTATTTTATGGTTGTTATACTGCTCTCCGGTAAAAAAGCAGATAATGGCGCGAGGATTTTTTCGCAAGGCGAGGAAGTGCCGACGCGGCGCACCAGCGGTGCGCAAGGAGGTACTAACGAAGCATTGCGGAAAAAGCGTGCGCCAGTGTCTGCTTTTTTACCGGAGAGTAGTGTTAATAGGGATGCACAGCAAAATAGGGAAATAAATAGGATGCCCGCTTGGCGCAGTAGGTGTATGTTTAGTGCTACGTCGCGGAGGGTGGGGTAGGTGGATAGAAATTCGCGCAGGCTGGCTGAGGCTTGTTGCGCCAGTGCTGACCAGAAGGAAAAATCGCTCCATTGGTTGGGGATTATCCAGGGGGGAAGCCGGTTGAGCAAAAACGGCAGGCATAAAGCGAAAAGGAGGAGCCCGCTCAGTAGCAGGGGTATGCTTAGCTTGGGGTGATGTGCCCGGATATAACGGACGCACAGGGTGCCGCCGTACAGGGCGAGGAGGAAAATGGGGAACCAGGCCATGAAGCGGGCTAGGGCGTGTGCGCCGCCCATGTAAATGGAGTGGGGTGTGCCCAGCCCCGTGGCCAGGGCGAAGCTTTCTACGTGGTGGCGCGTGGCGTGGGGTGTGCCGCCGGTTAATTCTGCGGCGTTCCAGCTTTGGGAGGTGTCTTCAATGGGGAAGGGGAGCAAGGCCAGCGGGGCGGTGCCTTCGAAGATGCCGCGTATAATGCGCGGTGTGTCGTTTATGTATGCGCGTTTTCCCAGGATATCGGTGCTACCCCACATCTGGTGGGCCAGGGCATAGGAAATGGCGATGCCATAGCCATCAGCCGCGCCGGGGGCACTCCCCGTAAGGTAGCGTGCGGGCCATACCCGTGCGGCGTCCCCTGAAAAAAGGAGCGTCGGCACATGGGCTTCCCGCGCTCCCGCGATGAGGGTCGCGGTTTTCTGGGCCCAGAAGGTAGGCCAGAAGGGATTTTCCCCTGGGTAGTGTATGGCGTGCATCCGCGCTTGGCGGGCCGTTTCCCCGCTGACGGGGGCCTCGAAGCGCAGGGATATGCGGGAAAACGCCCCGATGGTATTTGCTTCGCGAAAGCCCAAGGCGAGGAAAATCCCCAGCACACACCAGCATATTATTTTCGGAACACGCGGCATGGCTAGTTCACCCGTATTCTGTCGCCCACGGAAACGGCCTTGTTGCTACCCGTGATAATCTGGCTGTTGCGGTCGATGGCACCCATCACCGAGGCGCGGTAGCGGTCGGCGGCGATGAGGGTAACGTTTACGCGGTGGACTACATTTTGCACCCCCATAACGGTGTTGCGCTGTGCCACCACCAGCAGGAAATAGCCTATATTATCGGAATGCAGTGCCGACACGGGCACGCTTAGGTCAAAATTGGCGCGGCTGAAAATGATTTGCGCGTCCACGCGCTGACCCTCGTTCCAGTTGCCCTGGGGCAGGGAAATGGTCACGGTAACGCGGTCGTTTTCGCAGGGGTTGGAGAGCGCGGAGACGATGCCCGTGACCGTGGGCACAAAGAATAAACTGCCGCCTCCGGTGGTGACTTCGCTTTGTGTGCCTACGGAAAGCCGCTCGGCCTGTGTGCGGGGGATGGATAATTGGGCATGGAAGCCGCCGTAGGTATCGCGCAGGGTAACGAGGGGTGCGGCGGAGGTGCTTTCCCCCGTTTGCTGGGCAAAGGAGACCGCGCCCGCGTAAGGCGCGTACAATACGCCTTCTGCGGCCAGCAACGCTTCCAGGGCCTCTACTTGGGCTTGCTTTTCGGCGATGTCCAGCCGTAGGGTTGCGGCGTTGATATGGCTGTGGGCGGATGTGTCTTCGGCTTGTTGTAGCGCGTTGTGTAGCGCGATTTCCGCGTCTTCCACGCGGCGGGCGGCTTGCTGGCGGCTGTTACCGGCGGCGGCGAGGGTGTTTTGTAAGGTGGTTTGGGCGCGCTGGGCGTCGCTGTGCAAAGCCGAGGCGGTGTCCTCGGTTCTGCGGCGGGCGGCTTGGCTGTTTTCCGTGGCGCGGTTGCGGGCGGTTTCGTAGGCGGCCTGGGCTTGCGCCACAGCGGCTTCGAAGTGGCCTTGGGCCTGGGTGAGGGCGGTTTGGGTGTCCTCCAGGCGGCGTTGGGCGGTTAGGATATTGCTTTCTGCGCGGGCGCGGGCGTTTTCCAGGGCGGTGGCGGCTTGCTCGCGTTCGTTCTGGGTGGCGGTGGTTGCCCCGCGCTGGGCTTGGGAAAGGGCGGCCTCCGCGTCCTCCACGCGGCGGGCGGCGGCCAGGCGGTTGGCTTGGGCGGTGGCCTGTGCCGCTGGGATGGCGTTTTGGGCGCGTTCCACCTCGGCCAAAGCGGCGGCGAGGGCGGCGGGATTGGGCGGGCTGGCGAAAAGGGCGGCGTGGTGGGCTTGGATGGCGGTGAGTAACGCGGCCTCGGCGGCGGTCAGGGCTTCTTCGTTTTGCCGTAGCGCGGATTGGTAGTCCTCCCTTGCGCGCTGGGCGTTGCGCTGGGCGTTTTCCGTGGCGGTGCGGTCAACGGTGGACGCCGTGCCCCTGCGCACGGCATTGTAGTGGGCTTGGGCCGTGGCGGTTTCCTCTTCGCTTTGAGCGCGGGCGGATTCGTAGTCTTCCAGGGCGCGTTCGTGGTTGCGTAGGGCGTTTTGCAAGGGGATGTCGTTTTCCCCGGTGGTGTTTTGTAGGTTGGTAAACGCGGTGTGGATATCTGCCTGACCCTGGGCCGCCACGCTGTAATAATCGGCCAGGGCGCGTTCGTGGTTGCGCAGGGCCTCGGGCTGTGCCAGCGCGTTGAGTGCTTCCCGGGCGGCGGCGATGTCGGCTTCGTTTTGCTGTAGGGTGGCGGTGTAGTCGGCGCGGGCGCGCTGGGCGTTGCGCTGGGCGGTTTCCAAGGGGGTTTCGCCGGACGCATCGCGCAGGAGGGTTTCCAAGTCGCGTTCCATGCGTTGCAATGCGGCGGATTCACGGATGTAGGCGGCTTCCAAGGCATCCCGCGCAAAGGTGGCCACGGCCTGCCCCGTGCCAACGCGCTGGCCCATGTGCACATGCATTTGCGCAATGCGTAGCCCCGGGGGGACATACTTCGAAATATGGTCGCTGGCATGTACCGTGGCCTGGGCGCGAATGGCGTCGATGATTTCGCCCCGCTCCGGCGTGGCCAGCACCACCCGGGCCAAGGTCGCCCCCGCTGTGCCTTGCGCGATTAAGGTCAACGCCAGCAAAATGGCGAGAAAGCGCAGGATATTCCCTCCGGCGCGGCGTTGCGCGAGGTCGGTTTGCTTGAAGAATCTTCGCATATTCCTTACTCCTTTATCCCTGCGGCCTGAATGCCCAGTTCGAGGTATTTCTGCCCGAAGAGGAAGAACAATACAGCGGGCAGTAGCATTAACAACGAAGCCGCCATGGCGAGCCCCAATTCCTCCGCTACAATTTGTGGCAGAAACAGCGACAACGGCCAGGCCGACGGGTCGCCGAGGAAGGTCATGGGCTGTTCAATGGCTCCCCAGACATCCAGGAACCCCAGCACCATGGCGGCCAAAATACTGGGCAAGCCCAGCGGTAGCCCCACATGCAAAAAGGTACGCACCGGCCCCGCGCCGTCAATGGAGGCGGCCTCCAGCAGGGCATGGGGCACGGCGTCGAAGCCCTTTAGCATAATAAACACGGGAAAGGCCGAAAAGGCGAAGGGTAAAATCACCGCCAGCACATTGTCCATGAGCCCCAAGCGGTCAATCACCAAAAAATTCGGCACCATGGTCACTTGAAACGGCATAAGCATGAGCGCGATATACACCGTAATAAGCAGTTTTCGCCCCCGGAAACGGAAGCGGCTCAACGCCCACGCCGCCGGCGCGCTCAGTACGATTTGCCCCGCCACCGAAGGCACCACCAGCCGGAAGGTATTCCAAAACATCACGAAAAAATGGGGCGTATCCAACAGCAAACGCGCCAGCGGCTGTAGCGTGGGCCACGCGGGAAGCACCGGCCAGAAGGAACGCCCTCCGTCGTCGTGGAGTGCCGCGCCGATGGTGGCGTTCAACTCCTCCACGCTCATCAAAGTGCCCATGAGCATAAACCACAGCACCCACCACACCAGCATCGCCAGCCCCACCAGCGGAATGTGCGCAAGAATACTAATCCTTCTCATCCAAAAATCTCCGTATAATCAAAATCATCACCAGCAAAACCGCCGCAAGCATCGTCGCCGCCGCGCTTAGGCGGCTGATATCCAGTTGCACAAACCAGTTGTTAAACAAATGCTGTAGCAGGTACATGGAATCATGGGGATAGGCCCCCGCCACCAAATACGCCTCCCGGAATACCTTGAAGCTGTTCAGCAACGATAAAATGGACACAATGCCCACGGTAGGCAGTAAACAGGGCAAGGTGACATAGCGGAAACTCTGTAGCTTGCTCGCGCCGTCCACACGCGCCGCCTCGTACAAAGTGTCGGAAATGCTGTCCAGCCCCGCCAGCCACAAGACCATGTTGTAGCCCGTATTTTTCCAGAGATAGGTAGCCACCAGCACCCAAAACGCCGCCCCCGAGCCCATAAAGCGCACCCCGGGCAAGCCGAAGAAATCCAGGACACTATTGGCCAGCCCCCCGTCGTTGAAGAGCACCTGCCACAGCAACACAACGCTGGCCACGGGCACGGCCATGGGCAACAAAAATGTGGTCTTGAACACCGCGCCCCCCGGCCGGACACAGCGCACCAGCAACGCCACCCCAAGGCTAATCACCAGCAAGAGGGGTATGCAAATGGCCACAAACCGTGCGGTATTCACCGCCGCCAGGCGGAAAGCCATGTTATTTACCACGGAAACATAGCTTTCCAGCCCGATAAAATTCACCCCGCGCACATCGTAGAAACTGCGGCGCACCGTATCCACAAAGGGAATGAGAAAGAAAATGAGCATCCCCGTGAAGCTGGGCGCGAGGAAGGCAACGGGTAATAAGCTCTTACCCGTTGCTTTACGAACGCTCTGCCAGGTAGTTGCGAATGTTTTGCTCAACTTCCGCCACAGCCCCTTCCACGCTTAGCCTGCCCTGGGCAAGACGTTCCGCGCTTTGCCATACCATTTCCCGCAGGGTGGCTTCAATCAGTGACGGTGTTTGTAATTGCGCAATGAAGGCGTCCAGGTCCAGCTCGAAGGGAGGTAAATCCCCGTCCATTTCGGCCAATTGCTCGTTAATTTGTTCAAGTTGCCACGCCACGGCTTCGCGGATGATGGGGAAGCCTTCCCCGTGGTTCACCCGCTGTACCTCCATGGAGAGCATGGCGTTCACAAAGGCCATCGCGAAATCCGCCACCCGGGTGTCGGCAGAAACCCCCACCAGCGTAGACGGCACCCACGCCCCCGGCACCAGCCCGGGGAACAGGGCGAGTTGGGAGTCGTCGCGTTGCATAAACGGGCGCAGGAGCATAATATTCCCCGCTTCGAAGGCGGCCAGGTGGGTGTTTTGCAACATATATTGCATAAGGGAGCCGCCGACCATGCTTACCCGGTTCACGCCGCCGCCGCCGCCGCCCGCCGTCGCCATAAATACACCGCCGCTATGCATCATATCCCCCGCGCTTTGCCCCAGCCCATATTTGTCGCTGATTGCGTGCAACGCGGCGAAAAATTCCCCAAGGACGGCAGAATCCAGCCGGTTGTCATAAATAAACGCAGAGGCGTTGGCCAGCCACAGGATATGGAACAGCTCATCCAAGTCGGTGAAGCCCAGCATGGCGCGCTGTGCTTCGGGGGTGCCGCCCAAAGTGAACGCACCTCCTGCGGTGGCGGTGAAGGCTTCCATTACGGGCATGGGGTTGCCGTTGACAATGGCGTCCACCAAGGCATGGAAGGTAGCCGCATACCGCAAATGCGCCTCCGTGCCTACAATCATGGGGATGGTGAATTGGGTGGGGACAATGTACATCCCCTGTGCCGCGTAGGTTGCGAGCAGGTTTTGATACATGCCTGTGGTATCCACGCCCGGGGATAAATTCAACAGCATTCCGCGCTGGGCGTAGCTTTCCATGGGTGTGCCGTCCAAAATGATAATATCCGGGCCGCGCCCGCTCAGCAGTCGCGTGTTAAGGGTGCGAATCGCGTCGGTGGCGGAAATCCCCGCATCGCCGGAAAGGGCAATTTCCAGCGTTATGTCCGCCTCGGGGTGTAGCCGCCAAATCTCTGTGATGGCGGCACGCACCACGGCGTTATCTTCCAGTGACCAGATGGTGAGGATTTTATCCGGGTCCACCGTTGCGTTCTCGTCCCAGATATACTTGAACAAGCGGCTCACCAAAGCCATTTCATCTACGTCGGCCTTCATGACATGGGCGACAAAGCCGCCCCCCGGTAGCGAGGAAACCGCCACGGTGTTGCCCAAAGGCGCGCCGAAGGCGAAGGCCGTGCCGTTCAATAGGGTATATACCTCCCCCTCCACCCCGAAGCGCACCAAATTGTGGGCCATGAGGGTATATACGTCCCCGTTGGCGTTCGCGCCCATGGGGGTGATGGCATCCGTATGGGAAAGGCGGGTCAGCTCCTGCCCCGTGGCAATATCGTGAATGGCGGTGACATCCCCCATGCCGAAGACCATGCCCCCGGCACCGCCTGTCACCGTCCCCCCTACGCGTACCTGCGTGGTGCGCGTCTCGTTTTCGCCGGTGATTTGCACAAACTCGCCGTCATTTTCCCGCATAAAGCGCGCAAACCAGTCCACCCTATAGGTAAGCAGTACGCGTTCATCGTCCAGCACTTGTATGAAAGAGAGGATAAATTCATCCCCGTCGGCGATACCCGCGTCAATTTCGGGCACGGGGAAATGCGCCGTTGTTCCGTCGGGCGCGACGGTGGCCATCCCTTCCTCCCGCAGGTACACCAGCAGATTTCCGCCGGGCAACAGCCCCACGCTCTGCACATCCATAAAACGCTCGGTACCCGCCCCCGGCCCCGGGGATTGTACCCATGTAATGCCCCTGTCCGTGCTCCCATAGCGGTTGCGTAGCCCTTCGTCAAAGGCAAGCAAGGTACCGTCCGGTGCGACAATGTGCATCAACCGCCCGTGAATAGGCGGGGTGATATTGAGTTCCACATAGCGGCCGGTGCCCATACCCATCGGGGTTGCGGCGTTTCCCCCGTGGGGCGTATCCTCCCCGCCTTGCGTGTCGCCGTTGCCGTTGCCGCTTCCACAGGCACTGGCCAGTAGCCACAGGAGCATAACCCCCGCACACAACAACCATTTTGTTCCTCTTTTCATCTTCATTCCTCCCATAAATTTGTTGGGGGTGGCCGAATGGGCACCGGAGCGCGGGGCCGGGGGTGTGGTTGCTACGCTAGGCGGCGACTTGAGCGCATTCGCCGATGCGAATACGCTCAAGGCACTCCGCTGGTGGCACAGAAAGGCACTGTGCCAATGCGCTACGTTTCGCTCGCAAGACGCTCCGCAAGTCACACCCCCGGCCCCGCGCTCCGGTGCCCATTCGGCCACCCCCAACTTGTTGGCTCGGACACTATACAAATCCACATGGGACAAAATCAGCCTAAAATTGCAACAAAATTGCGACAAAAATAATCCCGCCGCTTTGGCGTGGTATACTTCCCCCACGGAGGGTTTGCATGAGCCAACTCATTTACATTGCCGAGGACGAAAGAAATATCCGCCACCTGGTACGCTCCTACCTGGAAAAGGAGGGCTACCAGGTGAAAGCCTTCGAAAACGGCGACCTATTATATGAAGCGTTCACCCAGGCCCCCTGCGATTTGGTGGTGCTGGATGTAATGATGCCCGGCAGTAGCGGGTTTATTATATGTACAAAGCTTCGCGCCATTTCGAAGGTACCGATTATCATACTCACCGCCCGCGACACCGACGAGGATTATATCTCGGGCATTTCCCTGGGTAGCGACGATTATTTCACCAAGCCCTTCAGCCCTGTGAAGCTGATTATGCGGGTGAAGGCCATGCTCCGCCGCGTGGCCATGGACACGGAGGAAAAAACCGACGCCTCCGTCCATTTCGCGGATATCGTTTTGTACCCCGAAAAATACACCGCCTACTGCGCCGACACACAACTGCCGCTGACCAACACGGAATTTAGTCTGCTGACCTACCTGCTGGCCAACCAGGACCGCGCCATCTCCCGCGAGGAGTTGCTTAACAAAATCTGGGGCTACGGCAACGCGGTGGAAACCCGCGCCACCGACGCCACCGTGAAACGCCTGCGAAAAAAACTAACCGACGCCAACAGCACCGCCTCCATAGAAACCATATGGGGCCACGGATTCCGACTGAGAAGGGTGAAGACATGAACCGCTTTACGCGCAAAATGGTGATTTACTACACCGGGGCCATCTTTGCCAGCTTCCTTGTGGTGTATTTTTTGTTTAATGTGTTATCCAGCAACTATATCCGTAGCATTGCCGAACGGGAGTTGCAAATCGGCATGGTTAATGCCGTCAATTTCACCGAAGCGGTATTTATTTCCGACGACGTGCCTCTGGACGCGATTTTACGTATCGCGCCCCGCGAGATAAACCTTGGCCCCTTCGCGGAACGACCCCTGCTATTTTTGGATGCAGACACGGGGCGTGAACACGCCTTTGTCACCTCCTTTACCATCGGCCCCATCACGCCACGCGCCGCCATTGTGGATACAAGCGTTATTATTATTGATGACGCGGGGTATATCCTCTCCCCCAACATGGATTTTCTCCTGGAAGGGCAAGGGGCGAAAATCCAATTCTTGACGGAGTACTACCGCGTCAACGCCGCCCGCTTCACCGCCAACGAAATGCGCCGCGTACACGGGAACGCCAGCACCTACTACGTAAGTGCCCTGCGCCGCCCCATGCCCGAGGGGGAATGGTCCATCCTTATGTATACCGACATCACCTCGGCCATGACCTTCACCAACCGCATGAATCAAATTTTGGGTGTATTGCTGGTGGCGTCGGGCCTTGCGGGGCTTGCCATCACGCTGTCCCTTTCGTCCCGGTTTAAGCAATCCATTGCCCGGCTGTGTAGCTACGCCGAAACCATTGGCCGAGGCAATTTCAGCACCCAGCCCGGCGCGTTCAAGGACGCGGAGTTCGCCCAGCTTTCCAAAAGTATGAACACCATGTCCGACATGTTGCAAGCCTATGAAGCCAAGCAAAAGCAATTCTTCCAGAACGCCTCCCACGAACTGCGCACGCCGCTGATGTCTATTCAAGGCTTCGCCGAGGGCTTATTGGACGGTGTGTTTGAAAAAAAGGAAGGCGCGGAGATTATTCTGGCCGAGGGGCACAAAATGGCCGGCCTGGTGGACGAGCTGCTCTACGCCTCCCGCATGGACAGCAACTATGAAAACAACGGCGACACCACAGCCATTGACTTACCCGCTTTGCTCACCGAATGTTGCGAACGCATAAAGCCCATCGCGCTGAACGCAAACAAAAAAATAGCGTTGTCCACGCCACCCGGAGAAATTTTTGTCCAAGCCAACTACGAAAAGCTGGAACGCGCCATCACCAACATACTCACCAACGCCATCCGCCACGCGCAAAAGGAAATTGCCCTACACTGCGCCGCCGACGCCCAGGGCATAAAAATCACCATCCAGGACGACGGCGAAGGCATTAACCCCGGCGATATCTCACACATCTTTGAGCGTTTTTACAAGGGCGAGAACGGCAACTACGGGCTGGGGCTCGCCATTTGCAAAGATATTATCAAGAGCATGGGCGGTAGCATCACCGCCAGAAACCGCAATGCGCCGGATAGCGGGGCGGTGTTTGAGATTACATTACAAACCTTTTCGCCACCAGTCCCAGGGTGAGTGTGAACAAGGCGATGGCGAAGTAGATGATAAATTGCGCGTCGGCCATGTTTTCCAACAACCATCCCAGAAGGAACAAACCCACCGGAGCCGACAAATTGACAATGGACAGGATGAGGGCGATGGTCTTCCCCACCATATGAGAGGGCACGTGGATTTGGGTATAGGCCATGATTAATACGTTTATGAGCGTAAAAATAAACATAATGAGCATAAAGCTGGAAATCATGAGCAGAGGCGGGAAGGGGGTGCCTTCCATGGGCAGTAGCATGGACAGGGCTATGGGTGCGGTGAATGCTCCGATGAGCGCGATGTAGTAGGGGAGGTGTTTTATCTCCATGTATTTCTTTATTTTGCCGGAGATGAGGCTCCCGGCCAGCACGGCCACGCCGATGCCGGCGTTGGCGAAGCCGAAGGATGCTTCGCTCATGGCGAAGGTAATCCGTAGCATGTAGGGGAACGCCACGGCCAGCATGGACTGGTAGAACAAAATGAACACAGTGAAGACCATGGCTATTCTAAAAAGTACGGGGTTCGTCCGGGTTATGTAGACGAACCCTTCTTTTATGTCGGCGGCGATGGTTTTAACCATGCCGCTTTCCCGTGCTTGCTTTTGGTGGGGTATTTTAATGAAGAAATTGATAATGGCGGAGAAGAGGAAAAATAGGGCACATAATCCCACCAGGAAGGTTACGCCCATCGCGGCAAATAAAAAACCGGCCATGATGGGGCCCAAAAGACGGGAAACGGCCTTTATCCCTTGAACCAGGCCATTGGCCTTCACCAGCTCGCCGGCATTGCGCACGGCGGGAAGGCTGGCCGTCACTGTGGGATGGTAGAAGGTGGAAATGAGGGTAATCAGCGTAACGGCGGCACCCAGTAGAATCACGGACTGACTGCCGCCAAGGAGCAAAAGGGCCAGCACGCCCACCAAAATCGTGTTCGCGCTGTCGCAGATGACCAGTATCATTTTCTTAGAGAAGCGGTCGGCCATCGCGCCCCCCAGGGGCGTGAAAATAATTCTGGGCAGGAATGAAATGGCTATCATAGCGGCAAAGATTTCCGCAGAGCCGGTCAAGTCCAGCACGTGGAGGGATATGGCGAAATACAATACTTCCCCGCCTATCAAGCCGATGCCCTGGCTCACTACGATGAGATAAAAGCTCAGCTTGTTCGAGGCGTTCATCCGGGCCCCCCAAATGTGTCAAAAATTTCAAAAAAATTTCCCTTGCTCATGACGTAACGTAATGAATTATACTGTGCGTAGAGGAGATTGGGAGCCGGGGGGCGCGGCTGGAAGTTGCGCTCGCTATGCTACGCCCTTCCTCCGCTGGTGGCGCGGAAGCCCACCGCGCCAATGCGCTACGGGGCGCACGCAATCGCTCGCCGCAACTTCCAGCCGCGCCCCCCGGCTCCCAATCCCCGCAACGGCAACACGAATACAGGCTACTGGAGGTAACTGTATGGAAAACTACCGAGCCATCCCACAGGGCTACATGACCGTGGGTGAAATTGCGAAAAAAATGGGTGTTACGGTTCGTACCTTGCAATATTACGACAAGGAGGGGCTGTTGTCACCTTCGGCCCAGAGCGAGGGCGGGCGCAGGCTGTACACCGGCAAGGATGTGGTGAAGCTCCATCAAATCCAGTCTATGAAATATCTGGGTTTTTCCCTGGAGGATATCAAATCGCGGTTGCCGTCGATAAACACGCCCCAGGAGGTGGCGGAGCTTCTCGCCGAGCAAGCGGGCAGTGTGCGGGAGAAAATAAAGTCCCTGAAGGACATCCTGGTTTCGCTGGAGAAGCTAAGCCGGGAGGTCATCCAAATAGAGGAAGTGGATTGGGCCAAATACGCCAATATCGTTTACATGCTGATAGAAAAAAGCGTGGGCTACTGGGTGATGAAATACATGACCCCGGATATGTTCGACACCATCCACAACCGCCATGACACACAAAGCAGTGAGGAAATGGGCAAACAATTTAAACTGCTGATGAAAAGGGTAGGGGATTTGAAGAAGCAGGGCTTCGTGCCGGAAAGCGATGAGGCCCAGGCATTTGCCAAGGCGTGGTGGGACTTCACCATGAAATTCACCAACGGCGATACCCACATGCTGGGGGATTTATTCGAGATGGGTGACAAGGTGGGCGAGGGGGAATGGAAGGAAAATTTCTTCTTCGACAAGGAATTTTTGGAACAGGCATTATCCATTTATTTTCAAAGAACGGGAATCAATCCATATGAAGGGATGAAAAAAAATGATTAGCGTAAGCATGAAGAACGTCGGCAAGTCCTTCGGCGCGAACAAGGTGCTGAAGGAAGTAACGCTGGAGACCCGCAAGGGCGAAATCTTTGGCATGTTGGGGCCCTCCGGCGCGGGCAAGACCACGATTATCAACATTTTGACCCGGCAACTGGACGTGGACAGCGGCACCTGCCATGTGGACGCCCAAAGCCATGAAATTGGGCTACTGCTGGAGCATGACGGGCTGTATCCCCGCCTGTCGTGTATGGATAATCTGATTGTGTTCGAGGATATTTACGGCTCTCCCCGCAAAAAAACGAAGGAAATCCTGGAGCGGGTGGGGCTAAAGGACGCGGCCAACACCCCGGTGCATCAGCTCTCCAAAGGGATGCGCCAGCGTTTGGGCCTGGCCCGGGCGGTACTGCATTCGCCTAAAATATTGTTCCTGGACGAACCCACCAGCGCGCTGGACCCGGTGACGGCACGGGGCATCCACAAGCTCATACTCGACCTGCGGGCCAAAGGCTCCACCATTTTCCTCACCACACACAACATGGAGGAAGCCACTAATTTGTGCGAGCGGGTGGTGCTTTTGCACAAGGGAACCATTATAGAGCAGGGCGAGCCCAAGGAAATCTGCACCCGCCACAACGCGGTAAAAACCGTGATGGATTTGGAAGCCGTATTTGTAAAGCTCACTGGGGAGGGATTGGGATGAGAAGCGTAAAAGCGATTTTTAAGAAGCAATTAAAGGATACGTATAAGAATATGGTGGTGCTGATTCAGTTTTTCCTGTTTCCCGTCGTGGCGTGGATAATGACGGAATTAGTCGCCAGACCGGACGAATACATGCCCGATACCATGTTCGTCACCATGATGGCGTCGATTTTTGCGGGCATGGGCTTGATTCCGCTGGTTGCCAGCATTATTGCTGAGGACAGGGAAAGAAAAAGTTTGCGCTTTTTGGTGATGGCTGGGGTGAAGCCCGGCGCGTATCTGCTGGGCGTGGGCGGGGTAATCTTCGCGGTGGGTATCCTCCCGGCGTTGGCCTTTGCCTTCATCGGCCGGTTTGAAGGGCAGGAATTTTACTTCTTCTTCGCACTCATTATGTCCGCCGTGGCGGGCTCCATTTTGCTGGGTGCCACCATCGGCATACTGTCCAAAAACCAGCAAGCCGCGTCGGGGCTGGCCCTGCCCGCCGCCATGGTGCTGGGCTTCGGCCCCATGATTGCCCCCTTCAACGAAAGGATTGACCAAGTTTTCCACTTCATCTACACGCACCAATTCGCCACAGCCGCAGAGGGCTCCCTCTCGTGGCAACCCTTCGCCATCATGTGGGCGAATGTGGGCGTGCTCCTGGTGGTATTCATCTTCGCCTACGCCGCAAAAGGATTGCGGAGTTAGTCCTTAAACAATCTTAAAAGTAATCTTCCGCTCTTCCGTATCCGTGGAAACCAGCCGCACCGTTATCGTTGTGCCCAGAGCCAAGGCGGGGCGGTTGCGCTTGGAAACGTAGCATTTGCGGTCTTTGTCATAGCGAAGGCCGCTTTTTTTTATGTGCTCGATGGGGACCATGCCCTCGATGGTGCTGGGAAGCATGACGTACACGCCCCAGGGGGTGATGCCCGATACGATGCCCGCGAAGGTTTCGCCCTCGTAGCCCTCCATGAACTGTACCTTTTTGAGCTGGCTCACGTCCCGTTCGAGGGCTTCGGCCTCGCGCTCGGTGCGGGAGGCTTGGGCGCATACGGTGGGCAAAAGGCGGCGGAAATGAGGGGCGAGATTTTCGGCGTAGAGGGTTTTGTTGAGCATGTGCTTGAGAATCCGGTGGGCTTGCAGGTCTGCGTACCGCCGGATGGGGGAGGTGAAATGACAATACGCCGCCGATGCCAGCCCGTAGTGGGTGGGGTTGTCGGGGGTGTAGTGGGCCTGGGGCAAGGCGCGAAGCACCGCGCCGGAGATGGCGTAGGCGGCGGGGGTATCGGCCACGGAAGTCAGCACCCGTTGCAGGGCCTTGGGCTTGGTGGCCGATGGGGGGATTTTTACGCCGTAGTTTTTCGCCATGTCGTTCAGCTGGCTCAGCTTGGTGGCGTTGGGCGGCTCGTGGGTGCGGTAGACGAAGGGGGTCTTTTGCCCAAGGCAATGGGCGGCAATGGTTTCGTTGCACAAAATCATGCATTCCTCGATGATGCCCGTGGCCCGGTTGCGGCTGTAGGGCTCTATGGAAATGGGGCGGCCGGTTTCGTCCACCCGGATTTTCGCCTCCGGCAAATCGAAGTCCAGCGCGCCACGCTTGCGGCGTTTTTCGTAGAGGATTTCCCGCAGGCGGTCTAGGCTGGCGAAAAAGGAAAACCAGGGGTCATCGCCACCGGCTGCCAGCAGTGCCTCCACGGCGTTGTAGCTCCATTGCTGTTTGCTGTGAATCACCGACGGCTGGATTTCATATTCCAGCACATTTCCATTTTCATCCACGGTCATGACGCAACTGACGGCAAGCCTGTCCACCTGGGGAAACAGTGAGCATATCCCGCTGGAAAGGCTGTGGGGTAGCATGGGAATCACCCGGTCGGCAAGGTACACGCTGGTGCCCCGCCGCAGGGCCTCTGTGTCCAGAGGCGAACCTTCGGGGACATAGTGGGCCACATCCGCGATGTGCACACCCAGCTTAAAATGCCCTGCGCCGGTCATGGTCAGGGAAATGGCGTCGTCGATGTCCTTGGTGTCGTCGCCGTCTATGGTGCAAATTTGCCAATGGCGTAAATCCAGCCGGGGGAAATCAACTTCGACAACCTCCGGCAGGGCTTTGGCGGCGATGATGACATCCTCCGGCCATTCGTAGGGGATGCCCGCCTGGCGCACCAAAGTGAGCACGTCCACGCCGGGGTCGTGGATATGCCCCAGCACCTCGGTGACGAAGGCCGGCGACAGATGATTCTCGGGATGGTTCTTTTTATCCACCGAGAAAATTATCCGGTGGCCGTCCACCAGCCCGAACCGCCCCCGACTCTTGGGCGGCACGGAAAAAATATAGGGGATTTTCGCTTCCAGGGGCCGTACATAGCCCTGGGCACCCTGGGTGTAGAATGTCCCCACATAGGTGCCGCGCTTGATAATTTGCACAACGCGGCCAAGCTGGCGGGGTTCGCTGTCGTTGCCGGATTTTGACCGTGACACGCCTCCACGAAAGTCGGTTTCCAGCCGTACCTCCACCATATCCCCGTGCAACGCGCCGCATACAAAATGGGGCGGGATGAAAATATCATCCGCCCCTGTTGTGCTCAATGCCACAAAGCCGAAGCCCTTCGCCGTGCCGATGAAGGTACCCGTCACAGGCTTCGCGCCTTTATTTTTGCTCAATTTTCTACGGGGATGTTGTCGATTTCGGCGTACAGCGCGGCGATTTCATCATCCACGGGCACCGCCGGAGCCAATCCCATTTCCGCTTTCAACGCGGCAAGCTCGTCGTCCAGGGCCGCGCCGCCGCCGTTCTTATACAAATCGGCCAAAGCCGTGGCTTCGTCCTTGGGCACCTCGTTCAGCGCGCCCAATGCGCGGGCCCTATCCAGCCGCTCCTGGGCCTGGGCCTCAAAACGGCTGAAGGCTTGCATCGCGCCCTCGGCCTTGGAGCCCGCCGCGCCGGCTTTGTTCACCCGCTCGGTGGCCTTGGCCACGGCCAGATTGGATTTAATCGTGGCTTGGCGGGAACGGAGCTGGTTGATGTCACGCACCAGCTTGTCGTGCATTTGGCGCATTTGAACGGCGTTTTGCTGGGCGGCTTCGGCCAGCTTTTGCAACTCCACGCCCTGGGCTTCCAGCTCGTTTTTCTTGTTCAGGAAAACCCTGGCGTGGTCTTCGTTGCCGGCTTGCAGTGCTTTGCGTGCCAGGTCCATATTTTTCTTTGTCTGCTCCTGGTTGGCGTCGGCTTCGCGCCGGGTGCGGGTTTCCTCAGCCATAACCCCGGCGGTTTCCTTTTTTACCGCCGCCAAATCCGTAGCGAGCTGGCGCAGGGTCTGGTCAATCATTTTCGCCGGGTCTTCCACCTTGTCCAGCAAAGCGTTCACGTTGGCCGCCATGATGTTGCGGAATCTGCTTAATACTCCCATATGTGCTCCTCCTTTTGATACTGGCAGAGTTTATTACCCTTGCCAGATGTGAAATAAATTTAGTGAGTCATGTTGTCACTGCTCATTGTTATCCTCATACTGCTGTGCCAGCCGGCTGGCTTCGTCATCGCCCGCGCCAAACTCGTTCAAATCCTGGTTCAGAATCCGCTCGGTTTGCTCGGCCTCCAGGTTCTTTTGGTCCTGCTTCGCCTTCCACCATGTATATAATAGGAAGAGAATCAGCAACACCCCGGCTACAATCATCACATTGACCCAGGGCGAGCGGTGTACCTGCATGATGCTGGTGCCCGCCTGGTCGAAGGCACGGGAGAACATAAGGGACTTATCCCGGTCCATGGTCCAAAATCGCTGGACATTATCCATGAGAATGTCAATGGCTTCGCCGTCCATCACGGTGTGGGTCGCGCTGCCGGGCTGTACCCACATATTGTATTCCTCCTGGTCGTTCACCAGAAACAACAGCAGTACGTGGGCTTGGTTTGTCCCGGTTAATTCCACATATCGCTCGCGGGCGAAATCACTTAGCGTATCATCGTCAAGGTCCCAGGGCTGTATGCCGTTTATGCTGTCGGTGATATATAAAATCGGGCGTACCCCCGTGCGGTTATGGAAATTTTGCAAGCTCCGCTCCACGGCTGTCCGGTTTCCGATACGCGCATTGGGGGCCACTATAAGGGGAACGCGGGAATCCGCTTCGCCCCGGCCCAACGCCTCGCGCTGTATTGTAGAGCGGGTTACTTGCCCGCCGCCGCCGGGTGCCCCGACATTAAAGATTTGCCCCACAAGGGCGAGAACGATAATCAACACAAAAACCGCCAAAATCACGGTAAAGCAACCGCAACCGCCGCCGGGTCTGCCACCGGGGCCAGCCGGGCCGCCGCCACCGCCGTGGTGATGGTGTACCACGGTTCTGCCGCCCCAACCGCCGCCCCAGCCCCAGCGCGGGCCCCACATGCGCCGCCGCATTCCGCCGCCAAGCAACATGCCCGTGGCCATGCCCGTACCAAAACCGCCCCCGCGTCCGCGAGGTTGCACCGCCCGAGGCGCGGGACGGCTTACTGGTGGCCTCGCGCCACCGCCCATGCGTCCGCTTCCCCCGGTTAAACCGCCGCCTATACGGCCGCTTCCCCCGGACAAGCCGCCCCCCATGCGGCCGCCGCCACGCATTCCCCCACCGCGCATTCCTCCACCCAAACCGCCACGCATTCCACCGCCGCGTCTTCCCATATGCACCTGTCCCTTCCAGTTAAAATTTCTCTTTCCCTATTGTGCAACCTGTATACTCCCGCCAAAGCGGTACATAATTATAGTATAACCACGAAAGGAGGTTTAATCATGCATAGATTTACCGGAGGATTGGTCAGCGGCTTGGCTGTTGGTATGGCAATCGGTATGGGCTTCGCGCTGACCGACGACAAATATCGCCGCCGCATGGCCAAAGACAGCCGCCGCGCCATGCGCAGGGCAGGCCATCTTTTTGATGATTTTTGCGATAAATTCTAGTGTAGCTTTTAACCATGGAAATATACGAAAAAAGCCGTCCGTTGTTTTCGGGCGGCTAATTCTATGCTTTGAAAATTTTTATGTCAATTATGTGGTAGAATGTGTGAGGAATTTTATTTTATACACAGTGGGGTTGTAACCTGCGTGGTGGGGTGAAGCGGGGTGAATGTGCCGCGCTGGCACTCGTCCCGTGATGATTGGCTATGTCGGAGAAGTGGTTGCGTTGGTCTTCTTTCAGAAGCCTCAACGCCAACCACATAACTCCGCCATTCACCACTAATCACGGGACTTCGTGAGACGCGCTTGCCCATTCACCCCGCTTCACCCCACCACGCTACTTATCCGCAAGTGTGTGGTAAAGTAATTTGCTTTCACAAATTGCCCACCGCATAATTTTCAGGGTTCACGTGAAATAAAGTTACTCTGTCACGTTGATTGCGTATTTGGTGTTTCGTGGGCGGGGTTGGGTGAATGCTTGCGAACACACGCAGTGGGTGTGTGAGAGGCAAGCGCGTCTCGCGGGAAGGTGAAATTAACGGCGAAGGGGCGGCTTTAGTACTTGGCGTTCGGCTCGCGGAGCGAGACTAACGCAAGTACTTGCCGCGCAGAGCCGTTCATGAGCCTTCCCGTGCCAGCGCGGCGTCTCACACATCCACGGCGTGAATATGTTCGCAAGCATTCACCCAACCCCGCCCACGGGGATATGTAAAACACGAAAACAACAATGTTACAGTAGATTAGATTATACACTGACAAAATAAGCGGAGGTTGCCATGCGAGGGTTTAAGATTGTCCCGCCGCCCCAGCGGTATATGAGCTTGACGGAAATACATACGCGCTTTGGCACCCAGGGCGTGGTGGCATATTCGTGCAAGATGAACGGCGACGAGCCCGAGGGCGGCCATGTTGTGGCTGTGCAGGAGGGCGGAAATCTTCGCGATATCAAGGAATATTTGCGCCAATTTAAATTAAAGTTTCCAAATAGAGCCCCGGTGTGTTATATTCGCGTGCCCATTGCCGCAGAGGGTAAGCCCCTGGGGTTTATTTATGACCACGGCACGGGGGAGAAGAAGGGTGTGCCCAGGATTGAGCCCAGGAAGCCCTCCCAGGCCGAGCGGCTTATCAATCACATCCCCGAGGATGTGCTGGCGTTGATGATTGGGGCCGCCTTCAGAAGTGACGACCCGTAGGTGTAGTGGGAACACGCCCTAGTTGAAAGGAGCGTATCATGGAAATCGGGAAGCACCCCGACCACCCGCAAGAGCTTTCATATTTAAATGCCGTCCTGGCCTTTCTGGCCGCCGAAATCCCCAAAGTGGAAAAGCAAAAAGATGAACTTGACAGCCGCGTTTCCTATGCCTTCGCCCACATGAATATTGACAATCCCGAGCAGTTTAGCGAATTGACGGTCAGCCTTTCTTTGCTGGAGGGCTGGAAGACCCACCTGCGCCAGATGGCCTACGCCCAAGGCAAGCCGTACTTTGCCCGGGTTGATTTTGATGGGAAGACCCATTATATCGGCAAGATATCGCTTATGCGCGGGCTGGACATGCTCATCACCGACTGGCGCGCACCGCTGGCTACGCTGTACTACGAAGGGCGCATCGGCCACGCGGCCTATGATTGCCCCGACGGGCACATCGAGGGCGAGCTGACGCTAAAGCGGCAGTACCAAATCGAAAAGGGCAAGCTGGAGGGCTTCATGGACATTGATGTCACCGCCAGCGATACCTTTTTGCAAGCCGCTTTGGGCGCGAGCAAGGACCGCCGCCTGCGCGATATCGTGACGACAATTCAGGCCGAGCAGAACCGGATTATCCGGGCGGCGTTGCGGGAGCCGCTGTTGGTGCAGGGGGCGGCGGGCAGCGGAAAAACCACCATTGCTTTGCACCGCATCGCCTACCTGCTGTACACCCACGCCCAGACCCTGACCCCCAAGCAGGTGATGATTCTCGCGCCCAGCCGGTTTTTCCTGAGCTATATCTCCGATGTGTTGCCCGAGCTGGGGGTGGAGCAGGTAGCCCAGACGACCTTTGCCGACTATGTATGCAATTGCTTGGACATGGACCCGGAGAAAAACCCCGTGGCGTCCCCCCTGGAGGCCCTCACCGAGGCCGTGAACAATAACGCCCACGCCACCCCCCGCATGGCCGCCGCCGGGTTGAAGGGCTCCCTCCGGTTCTATCAGCTCATCAGGAGCTATCTGCGCCACATTGAAGGGGAATTGCTCCCGGCGGAGGATTTCGCCCTGGAGGGATATACCCTGTTCCCCCGGGAGAAAATCGCCCGTATGTTCACCGATACCTACACCTTCCTCCCCACCGTCAAGCGCGCCGCCGAAATCGAAAAATACCTGACCAGCACCCTCAAGCGGCAGCTTCCCCGTATGGAGAAAAGTATCGAGGAGGTCTTCGACAAGCATATGGCGAAGGTGAGGGCCCTCATGCCGGAGGATACCCAGGCCCGCCGCCGCCGTTTTACCGCTGTCATCGAAAAGCGGGACGCCATGCTTAAACAGCTCCAGGAAAAAGCGCGCCCCACGCGGAAAAAATACATGGGCACCTTCCGGCTGAAAACCGCGCCGGAATATTATACCGCCTTGTTCACCACATCGGGTCTGCTGGAAAGGGTAGGGGAGGGGCTCTTCTCCCATGAGGAGTACGCGCTACTGGCCGACGAGACCCGCCTGGCTCTGGCGCGGGGGAAATGGGAGCCCGAGGATTTGCCGCCCCTGTTATACATGCAGAAGCATTTGTTCGGCATCGAGGACGGGGGGATGAAGCATGTGCTCATCGACGAGGCCCAGGATTATAGCCCGTTTCAATTCCTCGCGCTGAAGGAGGCTTTGCCCGCCGCGTCCTTCAGTATTTTGGGTGACTTGCATCAAGGCTTGCTTGCCCACAAAGGCATCAACACGTGGGAGGAGGTGCGCCCTATTTTCGATGCCACGCCTCTGGTGCTGACCCGGAGCTACCGCACTACCATAGAAATCATGGAAGCCGCTAATCCGGTAATCATGCAATTGTACCCGCAGGGGAGCGTTCCCGCCGTGCCCTTGGCCGTCCCTGTGATACGCCACGGCACGCCGGTAATCCAGCATACCCCCGGCGATATAACCTCCCGCACGGCCATCATCCAAAAGGAAATCGCCGCCGCCCAAGCCGCGGGGTGCCGCTCCATTGCGCTCATCGCCAAAACCGCCGGGGAATGCGAAGCCCTGGAACGCGCCCTCCATTTCCCCATCATCACCGAGCAGGAGGCCGACTACGAGGGCGGCATACTTATCCTCCCGGTATATCTGGCCAAGGGGCTGGAGTTTGACGCGGTAATCATCACCGACGCGTCGCGCTACACCGCACAGCCCCTGGACGTAAAACTCCACTACATCGCCATGACCCGCGCCTTGCATAGGCTGGTGGTTATGTAAATGCAACCGGCCATTTCTTTTTGAACACAAGCACGAACAATAAGCCCAGCACCGCCACGTTCGCCCACATAATGCCGAATGATTGCCATAACGGGGTATCTACACCGCCTTGGGTCAGGTAGTTCGCCACTATGTTAAGCTGTTGCGTATAGAAAAGATGGAGAACACGGGCTACCGTATCATTAAATTGGGCTATCATCGGGCCAAAGCCTAGTATTAATGCGGCGGGCAAAGCCAAACCTTGCGCGGCTTGGTGCGCGCCCGAAAGTACGCCAATCGTCGCGCCCAGCATGATTGACCCCGCTACCCCCGACATCATCGCCGCCGTGAAAATCCAGAAATCAAGCCCGGTAAACCCGCCGATTAAACTAAACGCCACAGACGTGAAAATGCTGACAAAAAATATTACCCCACTAACCCCGATTATGTAGGATAGGGGCTTTACCCCGGCCATTGTCATAAAGCGCAGACTTTTCTTTTCCGTATCCTCGGTGATAATGCCGGGGATAACGGTAATCAACCCCATACCCGCAAAAACTGTGGCCATCATCGTCACCATGTTGGGCATATTGTCCGCGATTATCGCCAGCATGTCCTCGGGTATGCCTTCAAAATCCGGCACCGCCATCACGCTCATAATCAACGCCATCATGGGATACAGAATAAATTGGAACAATGTGGGCGTATTTTTAAGGGTATCTCTTAGCTGTTTATAGAAAACGGCGTTTACGCTTCTCATTTCAATCCTCCTGTCAGTTGCACAAATACGGCTTCTAAATCGCTTATGATTTTGGTCGCGTTGTAGCGGTTGCAAATTTCATCGGGGTTGCCCTGTTCAATTATGATGCCGTTATGTAGCATAACCACGCGGTCGCATAGGCTTACGGCCTCCTGCATATTGTGCGTAGTGAGGAAAACAGTGGTTCCGCTGTCGCGCAGTTCTTTGATAAGCTGATAAATGCCCCGTGCCGTCAGCGGGTCAAGCGCGCTGGTGGGTTCGTCCAGGAACATGATTTTGGGCTTGTGCAGTACCGCCCGTGCCAGTGTCAGCCGCTGGCGCATCCCCTTCGATAATTTATCCGCGGCGATTTTTAGCGATTCCCCCAAGCCTACACGCTCCAACGCTTCAATGGAGCGTGCGCGGGGGATGCCATAGATTTTTTCAAACACCACCAAATTTTCCAAACAGCTAAGCCGGGAAAACAGGCCGTCATGCTCCAGCATCAACCCGATTTCATGGCTGGCCGCGCTGACATGGCACTCGCCGCTGTCTGCGCTGAATTGCTTGGTTAGGATATTGATAATGGTGGTCTTGCCCGAGCCGGAGGGCCCCAGCATCCCGAATATTTCTCCTTCATGGGTATCGAAGGTTACGCCTTTAAGCACCTTGTTCTCCCCAAAGGATTTTTCCACGTTTTTCATGCGTATGCTAGTCATGCCCACTTCCCCCTTCACGGTTATTAAAATAAATTTCCAGGGACGCTTTTATAAATGAGAGTGATTTTTTTGTGGCTTCGTCATCGTCTGGCACATGCATTTCAAACTGCTCGTTCATTGTTTGAATCATAGCCATATCGCCGCCCGTCAGTTCCACTACCCATTGCCAATATTTTTTTGCAAAATCCTGACCCTGTTCACTTGCGGGCAATATTCCGTCATCGTGCAGTGTAGCCGCTTCCGCAATAAAGTTGCCCGCGACTTCCACAACGCCAACAGACGGCGGGGGGTGCGCAAAACCCAGATATGTCCCCAATGCCGACATCATAAACAGGCGGAACTTATCCATGATTTCGTCGTGCCTTTCGTCGGAGGTGCTTTTGAGTATTTGCGCGTTCATTTTGTGCATCAGTTTTGTATCTCCGCCCATTATTTCCATCAGCAAACCATAAAATCTTTTAGCCAGCTCCTGCCCCCGCTCGCTTTCGGGGGGTACGCCTTCATCGTGCAGCATGGCCGCTTCCGCAACGTAGCGGTTTGTTCCCTCAACAAACCTTGCGGTGCTTTCTTCATCGGGCAGAAGGATTTGCAGTGCGTCAAGCGTATCATTATCAAGGTACTTTATGAGCCAATAACGCTCATTCTTCATTTGCAAATGCGCGAGGATACCTGCAAATTTCTTAAAATCCACGGCATCTATCTGTACAATTTCCTCCTTTAGCGATTTGAGGGCGTTAAGCGACTCCGCCAAGTAGTCAATCTTCTTGCGGATATAGCTCTCGTGCTCCGTAAGCACATCCAACACCTCAACGGTTGTGTTCATGGCGGAAGTCCGCATTTTTATCTCGTTGAGCGTAAACCCAAGCCGCTTCATCATGAGAATCTGCATCAGCTTTGCCAAATCCTTGTCGGAGTAAAGCCGATACCCGCCGTCACTTGCCCCCGACGGCGCGAGTAAACCTTCCTTGTCGTAATAGGATAGTGTGCGAACGGTGACACCCGCTTTCTTGGCTATTTCACCGATTCGCATATATCCTTCAGGGATTGCACGGTAGTTTTCCATTTGTCTGACCTCCTTACTATCATTTTAAACCAATACGTATACGTCTTAGTCAAGTGTTTTCGCACATTCCCAATTGCCCCCATACAATGCAAGGTGGAGGGTGATTTTAATGTCCGATATAACGTTCGCTTTCACGCTTACCTTGCTGGCTGGGCTTGCTACGGGGGTGGGGGGCTGTGTGGCTTTGTTTACCCGCATGGAAAATAAAAAAGCCCTGTCGGTGTGCCTGAGCTTCGCCGCAGGGGTCATGATTTATATTTCCTTCGCGGAAATTTTGCTTAAAGGCTTCGAGGGCTTGGAGGCGGCCTATGGCGAAGGGATGGGCTATCTCATCGCCACGGTGGCCTTCTTTGGCGGGGTCGCCTTCATGGCCGTGCTGGAAAAAATCATCCCCCAAAAGGGGAAGGACTTGAAGCGCACGGGAACGCTCTCGGCCATCGCCATCGCCATCCACAATTTCCCCGAGGGCTTTATTACTTTCATGGCGGCTATGTATGACCCGGCTCTGGGCGTCGCCATCGCCATCGCCGTGGCTATCCACAACATCCCCGAGGGCATCGCCATGGCCGCGCCCCTGTACTATGCCACAGGCAGTAAGGCCAAGGCTATCGCCATTTCTACCCTGTCCGGCCTGACGGAGCCCCTGGGCGGGCTGGTGGCATGGCTGGCCCTGCGGCACATCTTCGGCGATGTGGGGGCGGTTTTCGGCCTTACCTTCGCGGCGGTGGGCGGCATCATGGTCTTTGTGGCCGTTTACCAGCTTTTGCCCACGGCAGGAAAATACGACAGCCATGCATCCGTCATGCGCTGGCTTTTCGCCGGGATGGCGGTGATGGCCGCCAGTCTGGTGGCAATGGAGTTTGTTTAGAAAAACGCCCGCACAATATTGGCTCCGAAGCCGAAGAGGCCGTCGCCGGCAATGAGTCCCGGTGCGCGCACGCCCATGTGCTTCGCGCCGAATATCCGGCGAATCAGTATGGAAACCAGCAGGGTTATTCCGAAAACCGGATTGTTAATCAGCAAGCCCGTGGCAATCATCAGGCCCACGCTTTTGTTACCGAAGGCGGCCTGTAGCACCGCGCCGGGGATGGCCCAGAGGGCGAGCTCCCGGATTAACGCGGGGTTCACCGTTTCGCCCACGGTATAGGCGTAGAAAATACTCATGGGCGGGATTACTTCATTATTAATGAGCATCACGCCGAAGAACAGGGACATGGCAACGCCGATGATGACCCCCAGCTGTTTCATGCGCACCTGCTGGTTGCGCCCGTGGCGTTCGCGCTCCGGGTCCGCGCCCTTCCCCCGAATCAGCCAGCCCGTTTTCAGCCCCACCCCCGTATCGAACAAGGGCATACCCATAGAGCCTATGTATCCTATCAAAATGGCCAAAGGGACGGCCGGAAAGCCAAGCATCATCCCCAAAGTCAAAAAAATCGTCACCACCGCGAAGCCCGGGGCCCAGCCGGAATGCATACCCGCCGTACCCACCAGCACCATAATAGCCACCGAAGAAAACCCCGCGAAGGCCACCCATCCCACCGACATCCCGACGCCCATTTCGCTGAAGGCTCCGGTAATCAGCGCGACGGCCACGGCCCCCGCCGTAAACAACCCCAGCGAGCCCGCCAGCACTTTTTTTGTCCTGGCGTCGCTTACGGCGTAGGCTTCCTGCTCCGCTTCCTTTTTATTTCCCTTGGAAATGGTGTGGATAACCTGAACCAACGCCACAACGCCGGCCCCAATCATCATCCCTTGGGCGATATTCGAATCCCCGATGTCAAAGCCGTTGAACAAGCGCGTGGAAAAGCCTCTGAGTATCATCCCAATCCCCAGCGCGGTCATGGTAATCATATTGGCGATGAAGGCGATGCCCACCCCTGCGGCGGGAATCCCGAGGAAGCTGGCCAACGCGCCCACCCCAAGCCCCTGCAACAATTCAAAGCCCTTTTTCCCGCCCGCGTCCCCGGCCTCGATGGTGGTGGCCACGGCTTGCCCCATGGGCCACGCGCCGCTTACCGGAAAAATCTTCGAGTCAAAAATCCACCCCATGACAAATACCGCAATCATACTGCCCACCAAGGTGCCGAAGGCAATGGGCAAAATCAAATCGTTCCTGCCCAGAATAAACATGGTGGCCACCGCCACAAAGCCGCAGTTCGCCGCGGTAAAGCCCGCCGCCGAGGCAATGGACAGTACATAGTTCTGCCGTTCGAGATTCTTGAAGCGTTTCGCCAGCACTAAGGGGATACGCGTAAAAATCATAATCAGAAC
Organism: Defluviitaleaceae bacterium; assembly: GCA_009787785.1. Lineage (GTDB taxonomy): Bacteria > Bacillota > Clostridia > Lachnospirales > WQUN01 > WQRX01. The sequence goes on along the minus strand of WQSR01000002.1, from coordinate 60,339 downwards.
CGCGCCAATCAGCGACGTGTTGGGAGCGGTACCCAACTGCCCCATAATCTGCATACAGATGGCGGCAGATATCACCGCCAAAAGGATACCCAGGATTAATATGCCCGGTTCCTTGATTGAAATTTTTTTATTCTCCATGTTGTACCCGCAATTGCCCGCACGCCGCGGCGATATCGTTGCCCAGGCTCCGGCGGATGGTGGTGGGAATGTGGTGCCGGGTAAGAACGGCGGCGAAGGCTTCCGCTTCGCGGCGTGGGGTAGGGGCGAAGTGGGAACGTTCCCTGCTTTTTGCATTGACGGGAATCAAATTCACATGGCACAACTGTCCCCGTAGCCGCCGGGCCAATTCCTGGGCTTGCTGGGGGGCGTCGTTGATACGGCTGGCCAAAGCGTATTCATAGGTAATGCGGCGGCGGGTGGTATCGGTATAGAAGCGGCAAGCCTCCAGCAATTCCTCCAGGGGATAGCGGTTGGCGACGGGCATGAACTGTCTGCGGATTTCGTCCGACGGGCCGTGGAGGGATACGGCGAGATTTACTTGCAATTTCATTCGGGCCAGGGCATATATTTCCGGCACAAGGCCGCAGGTGGACACCGTGATGTGCCGGGCACCCAGGTTGGCCCCCTTGGGATGGGTGATGAGCGCGATGAAGCGTACCACCGCGTCGAAATTGTCCAGGGGCTCGCCGCATCCCATTAACACAATGGAAGAAACCCCCTCGGGCACGTTGTATACCTGGGCGCACATTTCCCCGGCGGTGAGGTTGCGTACCAGCCCCCCTATGGCGGACGCGCAGAATTTGCATCCCATCCGACAGCCCGCCTGGGTGGAGATACACAGGGAAAATCCGTGGTTGTACCCCATAAGCACGGACTCGATGTGTACCCCGTCCTCCCCCAGGGAAAAGAGGTATTTCACCGTCGTGTCCTTGGATGTCTGGGTCTTGACCACCCGGCAGGGAGGGATATGGCATTCCCCTGCCAACGCCTCCCGCAAAGCCACGGGCAAATTATTCATGTCCATAAAAGAAGCCGCACCGCGGCGGTGCAGCCATTCAAACAATTGCTCGGCACGGTAGGCCGGGTGGTTCAGCTCCGCCATCAGGCCCCGCAACTCCTGTATATTCATGGATAATATTTCCCGGGTCATGCTATAGCCCCAAAACCAACCGCGCTATGGAGAAATAGAAAATCAAGGCCGTGCAGTCCACGATGGTGGTAATCAAGGGCGCGGACATTACCGCCGGGTCCACACCGATTTTTTTTGCGAAGAGGGGTAGCATACAGCCGATGGTTTTCGCCACCAGCAAGGTAGCGCACAGGCTCAATGTAATCACCAGTGCCAGGGTATAATCCCGCCCGTGGGTAAAGAACACCCGGAAGAAATTCACCAGGCCCAAGGCGAGGCAACACACCAGGGCGATGCGGGTCTCCCGCCAGACCACTTTGGCCACGTCCTTGATGGCAATATCCCCCAAGGCCATACCCCGGATAACCACCGTCGCCGATTGCGCCCCGGCGTTGCCCCCCGCGCCCATCAGCATGGGGATGAAGGCGTACAACGTGGGGATGACATATAACAGCTCTTCGAAGGTACTGATAATCGTAGCGGTAATAATGGCGGTCAGCATCATCAGGGTAAGCCAGACGATACGGTTTTTTACATGCTGGAAAACGCCGGTCTTCAAATACGGCTCGTCGGAGGGCCGCATACCGCCCATGATTTCAAAGTCCTCCGTGTCCTCCTCCACGATAACGCGCAGGATATCGTCAACGGTGACAATCCCGGCCAGCTGGCCTCCCCGGTTGATAACGGGCATGGCAATCAAATCATACTTGCTGAACTGGAGGGCCACCTCCTCCCGGTCATCGGTTGTGTGGGCGGAAATAATATTGGTTTCCGTCAGGTTATTTATTTTTTCGTGCAAATCCGCTTGCACCAGCGTGTCCGCTGTCACCGCGCCCATGAGCCGCCGCTCGGCGTCCACCACATAGCAGGTATAAATGGTTTCCTTGTCCACCCCCGAGGTGCGGATGGTATTAAGCGCGTCTTTTACGGTCATATCCGCAGTAAGTTCGACAATTTCCGTGGTCATCACCGAGCCGGCAGAGTCCTCCGGGTAATCCAGCAACCGGTCCACCGTGGTGCCTTTTTCCATGGAGATGCTGTCCAGCACCCGCTGGGCCACATCGTCGGGTACGTCCTCGATGAAGTCCGCCATGTCGTCGGCGGAGAGTTCCTCCATGATGTCGGTGATTTCCGTGGCCGTAAGCTCCTCCACCAGCAATTTTTGCTTCTCCGGGGAGATGTAGGAGAAAACGTCGGCGGATAAATCATTCGAAAGCAGGCGGAAGGCGCGGACGGCTTGCTCGTCGTCGGTTTCATCTAAAATCTCGGCGATGTCCACCGGGTTCATATTGTTGAAGGCGTCAAATTTTTCTTTATCCACAGCGCACCCCCCTATACCCCCAGAATCAAACGCGCAAGGGAGAAATATACCAGAATGGTAATGGCGTCCTTCAGCGTGGTCAGCATGGGTGTGGCGAAGACCGCCGGGTCAATGCCCGCCCGCTTGCCCAAAATGGGCAACAAGCTACCCAGGGATTTTGCCAGCAGGGATACCAGCACCAAGGTAGAGGCCACCGTCAGCGTCACCATAAAATCCGTAGCGGTAAACAGGGTTATCCCGATGGTCATGATGGTGCCCAGTATCAGCCCGCAGATAAGCGCGATGCGGATTTCCAGCCACCACACCTTGAAGATATCCTTGAAGCGGATTTCATCCAGGGCCATGCTCCTGATGACCAGCGTGGCGGCCTGGCTTCCGGCGTTGCCCCCCGCGCCCATCAGCAGTGGGATAAACCAGCCCAGCACCGGGAAAAGCAATAACACCGAGTTATTTTCATAATCGCCTAAAATCATTTCCGTGAGAATCGCCGCCAGCATCAGCACCATCAGCCAGCCGATGCGCCCCCTGGAATGCTTGAATACCCCCGTGCGCAGATAGGGTTCCTCCGAGGGGATAATACCCGCCATCAGCTCGAAGTCCTCCGTGGCTTCCTCTTCCACGATTTCCACCATATCGTCTACGGTGATGATGCCCACCAGGCGGTTCTCCTTGTCCACCACGGGCAGAGAAAGGAAGTCATACTTACGGAACAGACCCGCCGCTTCCTCCTGGTCGTCGTGGGTCTGCGCGCTGATAACCTGGGTACGCACCAAATCGCCCACCCGCACATGCTCCTTCGCCAGTAGCAGGGACTTTAACGAAACCGCTCCCAGCAGGATTTTGTCCCGGCGCACGATGTAACAGGTGTGAATGCCGCGCACGCGCTCCTCGCGCATACGGGCGAAGGCTTCCATAACGGTATAATCTTCCCGCAGGGCCATATATTCCGTGGTCATGATGGAGCCGACGGAATCCTCCGGGTAATTTAACAGGCGGTTAATCACATTCCGCCGCTCGGGGGTGGCGTTGCGAAGTACGCGATTGACCACGTTGGCGGGCATTTCTTCTATGAAATCAACGGCATCGTCCATAAACAGGCCCTCGATGATATGGCCGACTTCTTTGTCGGTCAGGGCCTCCACAAGCACTTGCTGTTTTTCAGGTACGATATGGGCAAAGACATTGGCGGCGACATCTTTCGGCAATAACCGAAAAATTTGCAGGATATGCTCCATGCTCATGTCTTCGAAGATATCGCCGACATCGACGATATTCATAGCGGCAAGGGCTTCCTGCACTTTTGCAATGCGAATGGGATTTTCACAAATCAACGCGAAAACGGCCTCTTTCATAGAACCACTCCAATCGTTGAAGATTGTCCGGTGGAGTATTATGACATTGTTACAAATTCTTGACAAGTTTATGAACAAAAGGTTATAGTTGGACAAAATTTTGGATAATGTCCGCAATAATTTTCTCTAGGGGTCACAATGGAAGAACTACTACAGTATTTTATGCGGGATGCGGGTTTTTCGCGTTTGATGGAGGGAATGTGGGATTTGTTCGCCCGTCACGGGCGTTGTTTTGGTGCGGTACGTTTGCTCAAGCCCTACGATTATGAAGAAAAGGCCCTGTCCGAATTTTTTAAGCGGGATTATTACAATCAGGCGTTAATTCGCATCAGCCTTGCGGATTTCGAGCGGCAATTGCATAGGGTTTTCCCGGAAGCCCCCGGCTTGGGTGTACTGCTGGAGGGCTATTTTGCGCGCCCGCTCACCTCCCATCTCGACGACAACAAGGAGCGCGTCCGGGTGCGCGACAGCTTCGCTTCCTATGTAAAAACCGAAATCCTGCCCGAATATGAAGGCACGGAGGCCGAGCACTGGCTCAGGGAAATGATTGCCCATATGCGCCGCACCTACAAGCAATGGGCCGAGCGGTTTATCACCGACCCCGACCCGATGGTGGAGCAGGTGAAGACCGTTTGCAACGCCCTCAACGCCCTGTCCCAGGATGAATATATTTTGCTTTCGGATTTTTCCGAGCGCATTTGCGGGCATCCCCAGTCTTTGGATTTCTACGGCAGTCACGGCCCGTTGTTTTTACGCGCCTTGGCGCGGCGGTATAATGTGCCCATCCCCAACCAGCTCGAAGACAGCATTTCCCTGTACTGGCAAGCGGGCTTGCTTTCCAACGGGGTGCTCAACAATGTTACGGTGCTGGGGCTTTTGGCCTATGGCGACGTGGTGGACACCGCCTGTGAATATTATGACAGTCTGGGCGAAGCCCATGTGCTGACATTGGAAAACATCAGCCGTTTTACCCGTGCGGTGGCGTACAAGCGGCGGGTGTTCATTGTAGAGAGCGCGAATGTTTTCGCCTTGCTGTGCGAGCGGTTGCGGGGGTTGCGCTGTACCTTGGTGTGCGCCGCCTCGGGCATGAACGCCGCCTTGGACAGGCTCCTTACCCTGTGCTACGAGAGCGGCGCGGATTTATATTATTCGGGAAACATGGACTTGAAGGGCTTGCTTCTGGGCGACGGTATGTACTCGCGCTTCGGCAAGCGGTTCAAGCCCTGGCGATATAAAAAGGCCGATTATGAGCAAGCCCTGACCTATGGCCACCACCTGCTCCCCGACGAAAAAAAGGATGTGGCACTGCACAACGACACCTTCGCGTCACTGCTTTCGCTGATACGAAAGAACGGAAAAACCGCCAGCCATTTACCGCTGGTAGAAATACTTGCGGCGGATATAAAAAAATACATGGGAGGACTATGATGGAAAACCGCGTGGACGTAGTAATTAACGGAGATGTAATCAAAATCAAATCCAGCGAATCAATCGACTACTTACAGAGGCTGGCCCACTACACGGGCGTGCGCATCAACGAAATCTCGGAGCGGTACGCTACAATCATGATAAGCGAACGCGAGCGTACATTACTTATGGCTTTGAATATCGCGGACGATTACTTCAAGGCCGAGCCGGAGATGAAAAGGCTCACCGCCGAGAACAAGCACCTTTTGAAAGAATGCACCGATGTGCATGACGAGAACATAAAATTGACCGAGCGGATGCACAGCCTTGAAAGGGAGCTGGCGCAAATGCGCTTGGAGCTGGACGAGGCGTTAAACAATTCCGACGAAAAAATAATCTCCCTTCACCAGGGGCGCAAGGCGATAGGATAATGGAAAAACTGACGCTGTTGCGCAATCGCATGAAGGCGCAGGGCATAGACGCGTACATTATTACAGGTGCCGATGCCCACGGCAGCGGCTACGTGACGGATTACTGGAAGACCCGGGCGTGGCTTTCCGGCTTTACCGGCTCCAATGGCATGGTGGTGGTGACGCGGGACAAGGCCGGGCTTTGGACGGACGGGCGGTATTTTGTGCAGGCGGCGAAAGAGCTGGAAGGCTCGGGCATCGACCTGTATAAAATGGAAGAGCCGGGCGTCCCTACCTACCAAGCCTTTCTGAAAGCGCAATTGCCCCAAGGCGGGCGGGTGGGCTTTGACGGGCGCACCTTGTCGGTGCAGTCCTATGATGCCTTGCGTAGGCAATTGAACGAAAAGGCCGCCACCTATGAATATGCCCTTGACCTGATTGACGGCATGTGGACAGACCGGCCACTCGTGCCCAGCCATCCCGCCTTCGCCCACGATATACGATTCGCGGGGCTTTCCTCCTGCGAAAAGCTGGCTATCGTGCGCGGGGAAATGGCTAAAAAGGACATCGGCGGCTATGTGGTGACGGCACTGGACGACATCGCGTGGCTGTTGAACATCCGTGGCGGCGATGTGCTGTATACCCCGGTGTGCTATGCTTATTTGTTTATCACCCCGTCCCAGGCCCATGTCTTCATCGACGCGGCGAAGCTCCAGGGCATCCCGCTACCCGGTTTCACGAAGCATCCCTACGAAGGATTTACCGAATTTATGCGCGGCTTGCGCTCTGCCGAATTGGGCAAGGGCAAGCTGTTTTTTAACGCGAACAAAACCCATGTGCTGTTGGGAGAGGCGATTCCCAGAGCCGTGGCGGTGAACCGGAATGTATCCGACGATATCATCCCCCTGTTGAAAGCCAAAAAGAGCGAGGCCGAGCTGGCCAATATCCGCAACGCCTATATAAAAGAAGGCGTGGTTTGGGTGCGTATGCTCAAATGGCTGGAGGAACAGATACAAGCCCCCGGCGAGCTGAACCTGCGCGAGGGTGACATCACACGCAAGCTACGGGAATTGCGCAATGCGCAAGCCGATTATATCGGGGACAGCTTCGCCACCATTGCCGCCTATGGTGCCAACGCCGCAAGCGCGCACTACAACCCCGGCCCCCAAGGCGCGGAGATAGCGCGGGAGGGATTCTTGCTGATAGACAGCGGGGCGCAATACCTGGACGGCACCACCGATACCACGCGAACGGTGCCCGTAGGCCCCCTCACCGACGAAATGCGGCGCAACTTCACGCTGGTGCTGAAAGGGCATATCGCGCTGGTTATGGCGGTTTTCCCTTCGGGAACCACCGGGCACCAAATAGACATCCTGGCGCGGCAACACCTTTGGCGGGACGGGCTGAACTACCGCCACGGCACGGGCCACGGCATCGGCTACGTGCTGTGCGTGCACGAAGGCCCCCACAACATCGCCACGAAGCACAACACGGTGGCTCTCGCCCCCGGAATGATGGCCAGCAACGAGCCGGGCATGTACAAAGACGGCGAATACGGCATCCGCATTGAAAATATCCTGTGCGTGAGGGAAGCCCTGGAAACCGAGTACGGCACCTTCCTTGGCTTCGAGTCTTTGACCTTCTGCCCCATCGACACCCGCGCCATCGTGCCGGAAATGCTGACCGCCGCCGAGGGGGAATATTTAAACCAATACCACAAGGCGACCTATGAAGCCCTGTCGCCTTATCTAAATGAAGCGGAAAAAGCATGGCTGAAGAAAGGCTATGCCAATTTCTAATTCAATCATCACGCGGCACCGTCATTGACATTTTTCTCAGTCTATGTTACCATTGCGTTACATTTGCGGGAGCGTTCCCGAAAAGATAAAGTGGGGGTACATATGCAAAAAGACGCGAATATCTATGATATCGCCCGCCTTGCGGGTGTGAGCAAAAGTACCGTTTCCCGGGTGCTGAATGGGCACAAGGGCGTGAGCGAGGATACGCGCAAGCGCGTACAGCAAGCCATCAACGATTGTACCTATATACCCAACAATTCGGCGCGGAGCTTGTCCAGTATTTCTACCCGGACGGTGGTTTTGCTGGTGCATGGCATCACCAACCCCTTCTTCTCGCGGATTATATCCTTGATTCTGGAAAAAATGCATGATTTGAACTATGACGTGATTCTGCAAAGCTGTGAGCTGGGCTCCGGCCAGAGCATGGCCGATGCGGCCATTAGTATTTGCAAGGAAAAACGCCCCAAGGGGATTTTTCTGCTGGGGGGCTACTTCGAAGAGAATTATCCCACCTTGCAGATGTTGAATGTGCCCATTGTGATGGTGTCCACCACGGTGTTTTACGCGCCGGACCGTTCGTGGTTTTCCAGCGTTACCATTAATGACGAGCACGAAGGGGAAAAGATGGCGGATTATATCTGCCGCAACGGCCACCGGGATATTGCCGTCATTGGGGAGTATTATCAGCGGGAAAAGGGCATGAGGAAAATTTTCGGCCAATACGGTCTGCACCCCCGGTCGGGGGAAGTGGAATATGACCAGGCGTATTTGTTCCAAACCGGGTACAAAACGGCGAAGAAATTCCTCGAACAGGGGCAATATACCTGCTTCCTGTGCCTGTCGGACGTGCTGGCCATCGGCGCGATGAAGGCCGTACACGAGCGGGGCTTGCGCGTCCCCGAGGATATTTCCGTTGTGGGCTTTGACGGCATTGAAAGCGGCGGGTACACCAACCCCACGCTGACCACCTTTGTACAGCCCTTCGACGAAATGGCGGAAAAAAGTGTGGAAACTTTGTTGGGCATCATTGATGAAGGCAAGCCCCACGAACATATAGTGTTACAAGCCACCCTGAATGAGTGCGGGAGCTTTCGTTCAATTTAGGAGTGGACACAGATGCTAGACAGAATTTCGGCGAAGCATATCATAGCGGTTATGGTGCTGGCGGTTGTGCTGGGCGTGGGCGGAATTGCCTGGGTGTTGCGCAACGGCCCTATACCCGATGCTCCCTTGGGCGAAGGTACCGCCGATACCGCGGCAACGGGTACACCCCTTGGGGGGGCGGATGATTCCGACGGATTGACCCTGACGATTCATGTTTTCGAGCGGGAGTTGCGGCATCCCGGCGGGTGGGATTTTTGGGTGTGGACACCTGACGGCGCACCGGGGGGGATTGTCGGCGGCGGCGGCGGGCGGCATTCGGCCCAGGTTTTGATACATAGCCCCTTTTCAGGGGAGCCGTATCCCTTTCATACCCTGACCTTGCGGCTTCAGCCCGGTACGGACCGGGTGGGGTTTTTGCTTAGGCTTCCCCCGTGCCCCACAGGGGGCTGGGATGTGTGGGGGCGGCAAACCGGTGATGTTATTGCTTTCTTGGATACCGACGGGGAGGGAAATCCCGTGAGCACAGAAGCATTTCACATACTGGGTACGACCATGGTCACGCCGGCTTTCCCGTATATGGGCGGCTTGGCGGTGACGGCTATTGCCGATTGGCGGGATTATATCCGCGTAACCTTGATTGCGCCGGAGGGCGACATTGACCCGGCTTTGTTTGGATTGCGGGATGTGACGGGGACGGATTGGGCAAATGGCGCGGTTATCCCCATCCGCAGTGTAGGCCAAGGGGTGAGCCGTATCGGCGGGGGCGCGGCCTTCCCCATTTTTCATGTGTATACATACGACGAGCTGAACCCCCAGCGGCATTATGCCCTGGCCTTCGGCGCGGGGCAAAAGGAAACCGGGGGCGTAAATGTCCTCATGCGCGGTATTTTGGACCAATTCCATTACACGGATTGGCTGGGACACCGATGGCATACCGACCGAAGCGAATTTAAATTGTGGGCACCCACCGCCGCCAATGTACAGGTGGCTTTGTACCGGGACTTGAACCAAGTGCCGGGCCAGGGCCACTACGATGCCACAGGCGGGATGCGGGTGCTTTCTTCTTTTGTCACCGCGCCCTATTCCCTCCACGATATGACCCGCAATGCCCAGGGCGTGTGGCACGCGAGCATCCCCGGCAACTGGGCCGACGGGAAAACCCAATGGTGGTATATGTTCCGCGTCACCCATCCCCAGGGGCACGTGACCTTCGCCATCGACCCCCACGTGACGGCGGTGTCGGCCAACGAGGGGCTGGGGGCGATTATCAATGACGACCAGCGGGGCCCGGCCTTGCGCGGGGCGGATAATCTGAATTGGCTACAGCGCGGGTATAAATATGTGAACGGCGAACGGGTATATGTGGCGCGTCCCGCACAGCCGCTGCGCGTCAACCCCGGCACGGGGCACCCCTACCAGGTAGACCATGTAATCTACGAATTACATGTGCGGGATTTTTCCATTCATCCCAGCTCGGGGATACCCCCGGCGTATCGCGGGACATTCATGGCCTTTACCCAGCGGGGGACGACGGCGCGGGTACACGCATCGCGGCGGCATGATATCTTGGGTGCGTGTACGGCGATGACGCCCTTTGACATTTCCCTTTGCACGGATGAAAGCTGTTGGGTCACGCCCACCGACGCCCAGGGCAACCCTATATATGTAGCGACAGGACTGGACCATCTTATAGAGCTGGGCGTCACCACCGTGCATTTGCTTCCCTTCTACGACCAGCGGCACGTGAACGAGCTACAGCCCAACCGCCAAATATACAACACCCGCCACGCCATGAACTGGGGCTACGACCCGCAGAATTTCAATGTCCCCGAGGGCACCTACTCCACCGACCCCACCACGCCGTATGTACGCATTCAGGAGTTGAAGGCCGCCATCAACGCCATGCACAACGTAGGCATCCGCGTGGTGAAGGACGTGGTGTATAACCATACCGCCAGCGTCACCGACGGGCCCTTTCAAGCCAGCGTGCCCTATTATTTCCACCGGACCTGGTGCACGGGGATGATTGCCGGGGACGGTAGCGGGGTGGGGAACGAGCTGGCCTGTGAACGCCCCATGGTGCGGCAGTATATTATTGATTCCCTGTTGTACTGGCAACGGGAGTTTGGCATCGACGGCTTCCGCTTTGATTTAATGTGGCTCCACGATATCGAAACCATGCGCGCCGCCGTAGCCGCCCTCCGCGCCGTAGACCCTACGGTGCTGATTTATGGGGAGCCCTGGGCGGCCAATCCGTCGGGCTCGCCCCTTAATTTCCCGGAGCTGTTCCGGGACAGCCAGGGCAACCTGCGGGAAGCCTTTGCCACCGCGCCCTTGCCCTCCCACGCGGCCAACATTACAGGCAACGGCTTCGCCTTCTTCAACGACAACACCCGCAACATGCTACGCGGCGGCAACCGGGACGCCAACCCCGGCTTTGTCAACGGCCACCGGGGCGGTGGCGTTGTGGCTGATGTGTGGCGTAGCGTCCGCGCCAATACCCCCAGCGTGGGCGCGGCGTCGGAGTCTATAAATTACATCTCGAAGCACGACGACATGGTGCTCTTTGACAATATCGCCTGGTCCCTGGGCGCGGCCCGGGGCGGAATAGACGCGGCAGGTGCTTCGGACTGGGTGACGAATGATTTCTTCTCCCAATACCGTACCATTAATAATGAAGCCTTCCGTCACGACCCCCACCACATGATTGACCGCGACAACGTCATGGGGAGCAACGTGGCCCGGAGTATGACTTTCGGCACGGGGGTTATATTAACCTCGCAGGGCGTGCCCTTTATCCACGCCGGGGATTCCTTTTTGCGCTCCAAGCGCGGCCATGAGAATACCTTCAACGCCGATGATTTCTTCAACGCCATCCGCTGGGACCAGAAAGTAGAATTTATCGAAGTCCATGAATATTTCATGGGGCTGATTGCTTTGCGCAACGCCCGCCCCGCCTTTCGGATGGACAGCCGGGAGGATATCAACGCCATGATTCACCCCCTCTTTCCCAACCCTCCGGCCTCTGTGGCACCCGCCGGGCAGGATTTGGTGCTGGCCTTCCGCCTGGGTGAACACGCGGGGGGCGATGCGTGGCGCAATATCTTCGTGGCGTACAACGGCGCGGGGGAGCCGCGCAGTGTGAATTTCCTCTGGCATGAGCCCCTCCATGTAGTGGTTGACAGCACCGCCGCCGGAGTAGACGCCTTGTGGGAAATCCCACCCCGGCAAGCCGTAACCCTTCCACCGTTTTCTATGCTGGTGGCGTATGGAAATTAGATACTCCAGGGACGCGATAAAATTCCTGGATAAACAAACGAAGAAGAACATCAAGCGTATACGGGAAGCTATTGTGAAGCTGACCAAGAATCCACCCGAGGGCGATATCGCCGTTATGCAGGGGTATACGGATAGCCGAAAGCGTTTACGAATCGGTACGTGGCGCATAATTTATAAACAAACCAAGGAAAATCATATCGAAATCCTATTAATTATTGACATAGGAAACCGGGGAGATATTTACAAATAAAGGAGAATTATATGTCTACCCTTGTAAAAGAAACCGCTCGTTTAATGAATATACTCCCAGCCAACGACCAGCGTTTTGCCCATGAATTTGTGAAAAAGTTGGTGTTGGCGTGGGACCCCAATTTTACAAAAGTTACGCCCGAAGAAGCCCAGCGAATAAAAGCCGCGGAAGACAGTGGTTTTATTTCGGATGATGAAATTGATTGGGATAAAATTGGAAGGTAACGCCCCCTTACGGCTTTAAACAACAAAAATAAATAAAAGAGGAGACAAAAATGAAAAACGTCAAATTTCTTCTGCTTGCGATAGTGATGGTATTCGCGTCCATGATTATCGCGACCCCGATGCAAGTGTCGGCAAGTGAGGACTTGGGTCAAACCATCGTGTTTGTTCAAGTACCCGCCGACTGGGAAGCCCCCGGTGTATGGGCCTGGGGCAGTATGGCCGGCGGCCTGTGGGACCACCTTGGCTGGCCGGGCCAACCCATGATGGAAGACCCGAATAACCCCGGCTGGTATTTCCAGTGGCTGGCGTCGGATATGACGGGCGGCTTGGTTGTGGATGTCCTGGGTGACGGGGGGCAAACCGCCGACTTCGACCTCACGGGTGAGCCCGTTTGGGTAACGGTGGCCGCGGGCGGTGCTTTTGAAATCACCAACACGCCGCAAACCACAGGGGATTTCCCCTCGGCCACTACCCCCATTTTTGCGCAAGTGCCCGAAGGTTGGGACGCGCCCCGGGTATGGGCATGGGGCGGCGCGCCCAGCGCGTACTTTGCCGCGTGGCCGGGTACCGCAAGGATGATTCCCGTACCGGGTAACGAAGGCTGGTTTTTGTTCCACGCACCGGGCGATATGACCGGCGGCTTAATCAGTGCCAACGAAGGCGAGATTCAAACCGGCGATATTACCCTTGTACCGGGTCAGCCGACTTGGATAACCATTAGCGGCCCAGGGGATGATTTCACCGCTACCGACACCCCGCAAACCACGGGTGCCATTCCCCAGATGTATACCATTGTTTATGTGCAGGTACCCGCCGACTGGGAAGCTCCCGGCGTATGGGCGTGGGGAAGCGTCACCGGCGGCCTGTGGGACCACCTCGGATGGCCGGGCTACCCCATGCAGGAATGCCCCAATAATCCTGGCTGGTTCTTCCAATATGTTCCCACCGACATGACCGGCGGCTTGGTAAATGCCAATGACGGCAGTATCCAAACCGGCGACATTACCTTGCCCGGCCAGCCCGTTTGGATAACGGTAACAGGCCCCGGCGATGGGTTTACCCTTACCACCACGCCGCAAACCACAGGCGCGTTCGCGCCCTTTGTGCCCCGTGTGTTCGCCCAGGATATGATTGAAGTGGACGCTGTAGTCGTATACGCCTATCCGCCGGAAGAATGGGAGGGCCTTGGCTTCTGGGGATGGGGCGGCGATTGGAATTTGTTCTATGAAGGGGAGTGGCCCGGCCCCTTCCCGAGCCCCGACCCCGATAATCCCGGCTGGTACTATATTTTCGTGCCCGCCAGCGTGACGAATATCATGTTCAACGAAGGCTATGACGGCGGCAGACAAACCGAGGGCATCTCCTTCGACGGTGTGCCTGTGTGGGTGACGATTACCAGCGCGGACGGCGACTTTGAAGTCACCACCGATGCGCAAACCACCGGCCCCGTCCGTACAAGCGACCCCTTCGCTTTCGGCGTGCCGGAGGAAGTGTACCGCCCGGATGTGGACTATATCGCCATACGCGCCTATGTACCCCCGGAATGGCACGCCCCGGCACTGTGGGCATGGCACGACGGCGCGGAAGATGAAGCCGGATTGGGCGACATGTTCATCGGCTGGCCGGGCCCGCAGTTTACGGAAATGGACGGGAACTGGCATATCATGCACATCCCCGGCTGGGTTGACCATATCATTATCAACAATAGTGGCCAGCCCCAGACCGACGACATTCCCATAACCGCCGGCCGTGATGTGTGGGTGGTTATCATCAACGAGTTCGGCCAGTTTGAAATACGCTACGAGGAATTTGACCCCGCTGACGCGGAAGCGGAAGCCCGCCCCGAGCCGGTGGTTTTCGCGCCGCCTACCCCTGCGGCCACACCGACGCCCGTTCAAGCGGCCGCGCCTGCCGATGATGACGGCGGCGTAAACCTTGTCCTGGTTATCGTTATCGTATCCGCGGTGGTGGCTGTATTGCTCGCGGGCGCGTTCTTGTTGTTGAAGAAGAAAAAGTAGGGAACCGGAGGGATAGCGTATGAGAAAAAATGTATTCCTTGCCATGGCCGCGTTGGTATTGCTGGCGTTGTCCGCTTGCGCCTATGATGGCCGTACTACCGATGTGGAGATTGACCTTGGCGAAACCGTTTATTTCTACGGCGTGGAGAAAACCACGGAGCCGGTGGATTTGCTTATCTGGCTGGACAACGAGGAGTGGGCACATGAGCTGATTCGCGCCTTTGTGAGCCAAAACCCCCACGGCAATGTGTCGGTGCGCTTCGAGCAAATGGGGAATGTGGCGTCCCGCACGCACATGCAATTGGATGGCCCGGCGGGATTTGGGGCGGATATTTTTGCCTTCCCCCACGACCATGTTTCCTGGGCCATTAACGACGGCATGATTGAGCCCGTCCCCATGGCCTTGCAACAGAAATGGCAAGCGGAGCTTCAGGAGGCCGCTGTGGGCACCATTACCCACAATGGCTTTATGTATGGCGTACCCTTCCAGGTGGAGAACATCGCGTTGTTCTACAACCGGGATTTGTGGGGGCCACAGCCGCCGCGCACCTTCGAGGAAATCTTCGCCTTTGCCCAGACTTGGAACAACCCCGCCACCAACGACTGGACCATGGCTTGGCCTGTCAACGACCCGTATTTTAATTTCCCCTGGCTGGCCGTGGAGGGCTTTCGGCCCTTTGGGCCGGACATGACGGACTACCGCCGGCCCGGGTTTGATTCCCCGGAGGTGGCGCGGGGTCTGGAGTTTTTCCTACAGCTTAGGGATTTATTTGACTTGCCTTTGGCGGACATTAATTTCAATACCGCCGAGGAACGCTTCCGCTTGGGGGAAATACCCTTGACCATCACCGGACCCTGGGCGTTTACCGATTTGTTTGCGAACAATGTAAATTTCGGCGTGACGACCATTCCCACCATTGGCGGGGTACAGCCTACGGCTTTCTCCGGGACGATGATTGCTGGGGTTTCCAGCTTCTCGTCGGAGATAAACCGGCCTTGGGCCTATGCCTTCCTTGACTTTATGGTGAGTGAGGAGGGTGCGCGGATTCAGTTCGAGGGCATACACACCATGACTGCCCGCCGGGATATTTCCGGCATACCGGGCTTGCGGGATGACCCCCATCTGGCCGGTATTATCGCCCAGTCACCCTTTACCGTGCCCATGCCGCTGATACCCCAGGTGCACTCGATGTGGGGGCCCATGGAGGAAATGCTCTCCTTTGTGTGGGACCGCGACTTGAGTATCCCCGAGGCCCAGACGCGGGCCATGGAATCATACACCACGCTGTTGGCTGTGGCGGGGATTCATATTGATTAGGGATTAGAGAAGAACCGTGGGAGAAACTTTTTGAAAAAAGTTTCTCCCACACCCTCTTCAAAAACTTTATTTTTGGTCGGGGTGCGGGATATGATACTGCGTAAGCCGATGAGGAGACAGGATTTTATTAGCTGTATACACAAGGACTTTGGTGTGTTTATGGTGAAGCTTGTCGTTGATTTACAACGGGAAATTATAGCGTATGATGCTTTAGACCCGGAAATCTGCGCCCAGGTTGAACGTGTTTTCCGCCTGTGGGTGCAAAATGAGTAGGCTCTCTGTGGGCAATATCGCCGTGGAGGCCCAGCGGGCGGTGCGTCTTGACAGTCAAGCGTATGGTGACAGGGTTTTGGGCTTGATAGACGCGCTCATCGCGGAGAAAAGGCTTTCTCTAGGCGGCATGAAGGAAATGCTTCGTGTGCGTGAAATTTTGAGTGACCATTTTTATTGTGGCAACAGTGCGTATGTTGATTCCGCTTTGCACCATCTTATGGGCTTCGCTTTTAAAGAAAGAGGTGTACCCCCATGGCAAAGGTAGTTGCCTTGATGTCCGCTGTTATATGGGGCAGTGGGCAGGTTGCGAACAAGCAGTATGTGAAGGGATTATTTTTCTTCCTCATACAGATGCTGATGGTGGGCATCGAGCTGGGAACGGGCACGTTGCGCTTGATTTTGGGCCAGGTGCCGCCCCATCCGCGTCACGCGGGGATGTTCACCGAAGGGATATGGGGGATAATAACGCTGGGGACCATACCCCGGGAGACGGCGGCGGTGCGGGTCTTTGACCATTCCACCATGCTGATGCTGTCGGGGCTGTTGGCCATTTCCATTCTGGTTGCGTTTTCCGTGTTTTATATTTGGAACATACGGGACGCGTATCGGACGCGCAAGGATATGGAAAGGGGCGCACATAGGGACTCGGTCCGCACCTGGATAAAGAAGCTGATGTACGATTCCTTTGAATATATCGCCATCGCGCCGGGGCTTGCCTTTGTTGTGCTTTTCTCGGTGATACCGATTTTGTTTGCCTTTTTGGTGGCGTTTACGAACTATAATATGCATAATATCCCCCCGCGCCATCTGGTGGAATGGGTGGGCTTCGCCACTTTCATAGAGGTTATCAACAATCCGCTGTGGAACCAGACCTTGTTACGGGTGGGGGCCTGGACGGTGGCTTGGGCTTTTGGGGCTACGTTCTTTGCCTTTGCCGTGGGCTTTATGCAAGCGATTTTAGTAAACTCGAAGCTGGTACGCTATCCCAAGTTCTGGCGGGGGATGTTTATTCTGCCCTGGGCCGTACCCGCGCTGGTGTCCCAGATGCTGTTCCGCAACTTTTTCGTCACCCATGGGGTGGTGAACCGGATTTTGCTGGACATCGGGCTCATTAATTATCCCATTGTTTTCTTCGCGTCGGCGGGCTGGTCCCGTGCGGTGCTTCTTATTGTGCAGACCTGGCTGGGCTTCGCCTGGTTTATGGTCATGATTACCGGGGTGATGACCACTTTGAACCCGGAAATATACGAGGCCGCCTCCATTGACGGGGCGGGGCCGTGGCAGCAGTTCAAACGGCTCACCTTGCCTACAATTTTCGCCGCCATATCGCCCTTGCTGATTATGGGCGTGGCGGGGAACTTCAATAATTTCGGGATTGTGTACTTCGTCACCGAGGGCGGGCCGCGCAACCCGGCTATGTTCTTCGCCGGGGACACGGATTTGCTCATTACCTGGGTGTACCGGCTAACCCTGGACAACCGGATGTACAATTTCGCCAGCGTCATGTCCACCTTTATTTTCATCGTAATTGCCAGCGTTTCGGTTTGGAATCTGCGGCGCACCCGCGCTTTTAAGGAGGAATAGCCATGCAAAGGAAAAAATCCTTCAATCTCGGGCGTTTTATGGCGTGGCTGGGTGTGCATATCAATTTGGTTATCATGGCTATCATTGTTTTGTATCCCGTGCTGTGGCTCATCGGCTCGGCCTTGAACCCCATCCGGGGCACACCGGGAGCGGTCATGGCGGATAATTTCGGGCCCATCCCCATCCCCCGGACGCTGACCTTGGCCAACTTCCAGCGGCTGTTCTACGAGCATGATTTCGGGCTGTGGTACCGCAACTCTTTGATTATCGCGGTGATAAATACCGTGGGGACGGTCATTGTCCATACCTTCATGGGCTTTGTCTTCGCCCGGTTGCAATTTAGGGGGCGCAAGTCCGGCTTGCTGGCCATTATGGTGCTGAATATGTTTCCCAGCTTCCTGGCGATGGTGGCGATTTATTCCATTTTCCTCACCTTCGGCTGGCTGAATAATATTTATGTCCTGCCGTTAATCTACATCGGCGGGGGCATTCCCGGTACCATGTGGCTCATGCGGGGGTATATGCTCAACATTCCCAAATCCCTGGACGAGGCCGCCTATATGGACGGGGCCAGCAAGATGCAGGTGTTTACCAAGGTGATTTTCCCGCTGTCGAAGCCGATTATCATCTTTGTGGGCTTCAATGCCTTCATGGGGCCCTGGATGGACTTTATTTTCCCGCGTTTGCTGTTGCGCAGTTCGGAGAATTTCACCATTGCCATCGGCCTGTTTAACCTCTCCAACCCCGGCGACGCCGCTTGGGATATTACGGCCTTTACCGCCGGCGCGTTGATTATCGCGGTGCCCTTCAGCATAGTATTCTTCGTATTCCAACGGTATTTCGCGCTGGGGATTGCCGCCGGGGCCAACAAGGGCGAGTAATTGTATATTTGGGCTTCACTGGCCAGACACGCAAGGACTGCGCGGTTTTCCCGCGTGCTTTGCGTGTTTTTTATGGTTCAGTTCTTGCTGACGGTGCCGGTGGCGGTGGCTGTTTTCCGCGAGCCGCCCTCGGTGATGTATCCCCGGATGCATGGCGGGCCGGATTGGGCCCTTTTTTCCCGGGAATGGGCGGATGTCATTCAGGTGACGGCGGATGAGCGTGGATTTGCCCAAGGGCTATACACCCCGGCGGCGGGCCATGAAAATTGGCACATAGACACGGGCAGTGCGGCACAGGGGAATCTGACACGGATTGTATTCGCGCCCCGGTATGATGCCTGGGCGGACACGTCGGCGAATTATCTTTTCGTATTTACCCCCGAGTATATTTTTTACCGCGATGCCCGCACGGCCTTGGCGTTGCCTTTGCACATGGTTTCCGCCTGGGCGGTGCAGGCGGGCGACTTGGAGGAAATCTTCAACCACTTGGCCTTGCACAACCGGTATTTTTCCGGGGTGGTCGCGCCGATGCTGGCCATGGTTTTCATTGTTTTTATGTTTTCCCAAGGGGTAATTTACTTGGCGGCGGTGTGGCTTTTCGGCCATTGGCAAAAATTCTCGGGCTACATGACGGCGCGGGAGCGGTTTTCCGTATGCGTTTTCGCGGCGGTACCCGCGGGGTTGATTTCCATGGCCATCGGGATTTTTGTCCCCATGCTGTACGCATTCCTTTTCCCCTTTATTATGCTACTTTTCGCCTACAAGGCGTTGAAGGAATACTGGAACGCGGATGTTCAGCAGTTGGTGTGAGAAGGCAAGGAGCTTGCCGCGAAGCGGTATGCCCTGTGTGCTGCAATGGAGGCAACCCACCGATGGAAAAACTAATTTTGCTTGTTACGCTGTTATTGTTTTTAGTTTCCTGCGGGAGAGGGGATACAAATATCACCGATAAAGACGATGAACCCGAGACAGTGCCCCTTCCACAATACCTGTACACTCCGCCAGAGCCAATGCACCCATTCTACGTCCCTGATTACGCCCCTGCTTATGTCCCCGACCCAGCCCTGCCGGAAACCCCTCTTGTGGCCCCCCGGTGCGAGAGCGAGTTGAACGGCACAATATGGGTGCGCCCGGGGGGTGAAACACAGGATTTCTCCGGCGATGCGCTATTGGTAGTGGAACGTTTGGAAGAAATGCACCCCAATTTTGTTGTAGCAAACAGACTTCTTGCAAATTACACAGCCTACCGGGAAGAATATCTGCGTATAACGGCTACGCCTATGACCCGTACCGAATTTGTTATGGCTACCCAGCGTTTTCTTGCGGTGCAACAGGACGGCCATCTTGCCCGCTCTATGCAGATAGCCGACCAGCCGGACATTGGGTGGTGGGCCGGAAGCACGCTGTTTCAGGACGGGGATTTTATTGACCATGTATTTATTGCCCGCGGGTACGGGCTTTTTCTTGCCGATGAAAACGGCATTAGTACAAAAGAAATAATCGGTATCGGCGGAATACCCATAACGGACATTTTCGCGCTTATTGATATATATTATGGAGCCTATAATCCCTTCGGCGCATTGCGCAACCGGGCCCGCTATTCCCGTTCGGAACTCATTTTATATATGGCCGGGGCGCAAATATACCGGCGGGACAATCAGCTTTGGGTAGAACTTACGCTAAAAGAAAATGGCAGGCTTACCTATATGGAGGCGGGGTTTTCGTCCGGCCACCCCAGTACGCACCTGCCAATCAACAATACGTATGAACTTTTAGGCGATGTCATGTACATCAGCTTGGTGGGTCCATTAATGCCCAGCGCAGCCGTCTGGGACGAGCAACGCCACCGGATTCGGTACGATATAACGCACGAGATTGAGCTTGCCATAGAAGCGGCTATTGCCGACGGCATACGCAATTTTATTTTCGACCTGCGGGATAATCCCGGCGGTTCCCTTGATATTATACACGGACTTTTTAACGCAATGGACTTGCAACTGCCGGAAAAGGGCGTAATCCTTCGCCTTAACGAAAATAATCGGACATGGCTGACAAGCACACTTCACAGGCCAATATTCAGCCATTTACTATACGCTGACGTAGCCGACAATGCGTATCTGTATGGCCCTCCGATAATGGAAAAAAACAACCCGCACAATATTTCCCTCGCCGTGCTGACCAGCGAAAGAACCTTTAGTGCAGGTGTGTATTTTGCCACCCGAGTGGCCGACAGCGGTTTTGGTATTGTAATTGGCGAGCCCAGCGCAACATCCCCGTCCGGGGCCGGGGGCGGCACGAATGTTATGTTGCCCGCTTCCGGGTTGGTGGTTCGCGTGACTTATATGCATTTTCTGCGTCCTGATACAAGTGCCGACCCGTTGGTACTTTGGCCGGATATAATGGTAAACGAATGGGAAGCCCTTGACGCGGCATTAGCCTTTTTTAATAGCGAAAACGCAATCCAAAATTGATACAATGTATCTGTCACTTCGATTTATCGCGCTACAATGTTTTTATTTTTACTCCGTTTTATCCGTTTTAATCTTACAATACCTATAATTGCCGCAATTATGGCATAAGGAGCTACAATGCTCCTTGTCAAATCCCTAAAAGCATCGGGGTGCGCCCCTTCGCCAGATGATAGCACCCATATAACCACAAGCATAATAACTAAAGCGATGGTACAAGTGATGATGTAATGCTTCATATTACCCAAAAAAGCAACCTTTTTTATAATAACTACACCTACTGCAATCGCTAAAACAATCATTGCTCTCAGCATGATGTGTTCGTGCACATCAGGGTTTGTAGCGATTCCAAACCATAACCACCCAGCACTGTTTACTATTGTGGCGATAGTAAAAATAACGCAATATAAAATTATCGTTTCTTTAATAATTGAGATGAGTTTTTCCAACGTTGTTTCCCCCGCATATTATATAAATAATAAAATCCTTGCCGTTCACTACGGCATAACGCACCTAAAAATAGTAGAACTTACGCCCACTTTCTACGTCTGTACATCATTGCGCCAATACTGCCACAAACAAGGGCAATACCAACAAGTATATAAATTGCCGTCACTTGTTCGCCTATACCCTGTCCGTGGAATGTACCCTGTAGCAGATTTACCACATGGGTTAGCGGTAGGATATTAGCAAAGGTTCTGATATTATCGGGCATGATTTCCAATGGTACTGTAGCACCGGATATAAAAATCATTAAGAAGTACACGATATAGCTTACCACTTGTGCAACCTTTCCGCTTTTGAATATCGCCGCAATAAAAAAGCCCATTGAAAAGATTGCCACGCATGACAGCAATATTGCGGGGATGATGACAAACCAATCACCCACTATGTTGATGTTATAAATGATACGTCCTGCGACAATTACAATAACGGTGCTTAAAAGTGCCGCCAATAAATAGACGAAAACTTGCACAAGAATGATGTTGCCCTTGCCCATCGGTGTTGCGTCAAATCGTTTATACACCTTGTTTGTCATAAATTCGGATAAGTTCAACGGCAAAGTCATTATTCCATTTACCGCAATAACCATGCCCACAAGAGCGGGAATCATCGCATCCATTGAACCGTGTTGGTAATTAAATAACTCGTTGGGCTCGTTACCAAAAATACTACCAAAAAGCAGTATCGAGCCAAGGGGAAACGCAACAGAGAAAAAAGGGCTCGCAAAATCTCTGATATAGAGTTTTACAATCATTTGCATTGTCTTGAAAAATGATTTTGCAATCACATCAATTCCCCCAAATCTACGGTTTTTTGCTGTGGTGCAAAGGCTAGGTAAATGTCCTCTAAACTCATGCGCTCGCTCCACTTATCCGCGTGTAAATTTTCTTGGGCGAAGTTTCGCAATGCTGCAAGCGTTCCTGTAAAGGTGATTTTTCCGTTTTGCATGAAGATAATCCTGTCGGCTAGGTTCTCTACCTCGTCCATGTAGTGGGAAACAAGTAATATCCCAATGCCGCCGCTTTTGATAACCTTCAATATTTCCCAAATACTGCGTCGCGCTTCAGGGTCTAGTCCTGTGGTTAATTCGTCCAATATCAGCAACTTGGGGCGGCCTAGCATAGCAAGCAAAATGGAAAGTCGTTGCTTTTGCCCGCCCGATAACTTGTTTGTATAACTTTTTTTCTTATCCGCAAGTCCGAATTGGGCTAGGAGTTTTTCATAATCGGCAGGGTTTTCATAAAAAGACGAAAACCAATCGCATATCTCGCCAACCTTTATTTTTTCGGGGTAGGCAGATTCTTGCAACTGTACGCCTAATTGCTTATAAATTTCCTTTCGGTCTGTTTGGGGGTCTTTGTCAAAGACGGCGATAGTGCCATCACTTGGGTTTCGCAAGCCCCCCAAACACTCCATTGAGGAAGTCTTACCGCTACCATTTGAACCGATTACGGCTACGATTTCCCCTGCGCTCACATCAAAAGATATTTTATTGACGGCAATGTTTGTACCGTATTGTACGCTTAGGTTATTTACTTTTGCCAAAATTGACACGTTGTTCCCCCGTTCACTCATATTTCTCGCCCATTAGTATGAGGTAATTCGTAATATCATCGTGCGATAGACCTATATCAAGACAGCCGCATTTTCCCATATCATCCGGCAAAGTTTTACGATTGGGCTTACGCTTGATTTGAAGTAGGCGAAAAACATCATCAATTAATGAATCACCATATATATCAAAGCCTAGCCATTTGCCATCATGGTATATTTCGGTTGTGTCATATTCCTTGTTGATTTCTTCACCAAAGGATTTTCTCTGTTCTTCAAATTTTGCTCGTTCGTCTTTACCAAGCACAACGGAAACAATGAAATATCCCTCACGAATAGCAAGCGTTACAAGCGTTTTGCCACCACGTTTGAAATACAAATTATTATAATGTTTATGGTTTGGATTTCCCGCTTGCCAAATTTCATCTATCACATAATGGAAACGAATTAAACCAGTAAGTTTTTCCCATGCAGGGCTTGCAGTACCCAATATTGCTTTAACTTCATCATATGACTTGATAGGTCTATCCATTTTGAGTTCCCCCCTTGCTGTTCTATCTTTTCCGATTATCATTATCTCAAATGAGTCTGCTTTTCGTTTCACAAAATAGCCTGTTTCGCTAAAACAACTTTTTTCATAAAACTGCTTTTCTCTTATGCTTTGCTCGGCATTATCGGCGTTTTCATTTTCAGATTCTATTGAAACAGCTATGCGGTGGTTGGGGTATAACCTTTTAAGTTCGGCAAACATTGCGTTGTCGTATTCCTTGGAAGTAGCAGTGTCGTCCGCAAGGGCATTATATCATAATCTTGCCCTGCGGAAATGAAAATGGGTGGCTACAATTCCCAATCCTGCGAACGCTGTTTTGCCGTTGGGGTGTGCCGTCCACTGGGGACGGGCGAACAACCGGACATTTGTTCAGAAAATGTCTGAGAATTTGTCCGGTTGTTCATACGCACCTTCTATTGATACAAAGGTTTGAAAATCCTATAATGGGAACAGAACAAAAAATGGCAATTGCGTCTTTTGGAGCCGATTCGTGCTTGCGCACATGTATATACGCGGCGTATAATTATACGTAGGAGGTGTGGCACCATGACAGCAACCATCAAACGCTGGGGAAACAGCACCGGGATAAGGATACCCAAGGAAGCGATGGAGCGTAGCAATTTGCGCCTGGAGGACCATGTGGAAATCAGTGTTTTTGAGGGCGGCATAACCTTGCAGAAAAAGGTGAAAAAGAATTTCAGCGATATCGCGAAGCCCTTGGTTAGTACAAAGGATTGGAAATTTGACAGGGAGGAAGCCAATGCACGGGGCGAAGGCATTTATTGACACGAATATTTTGGTGTATGCGTTTACGGCAGACGAGCCTGTGAAGCGGGAGAAGGCATTGGCATTTTTGGATGAACGCCCCTGTGTTATTTCAACGCAGGTGCTAAAGGAATTTACTTATGTCTTGTTGAAAAAGTCCCAGGTGAAGCCCAAAGCCATTGGCAAGATAGTGCATGAAATTTCCGAGGTGGCAACGGTTGTAAACGAAGAGGCCGCCCTCATCCTTGCCGCAGTGGAAATATATAAGCGGTATGGGTATGTCTTTTATGACAGTTTAATTATCGCTACGGCACTGCACAATGGCTGTACGATGCTGGCGAGCGAGGATATGCAAGAGGGGCAAATTGTGGCGGGTACACTTGAAATTGTAAATCCATTATCGGATAGGTGATGAAAATGGGAGATGTAAGGAAATGGGTGCTGGTGGCTTTATTTGCGGTGCTGGCCATCAATGTAGCGGCGGTGACGGTATTTTTGGTACAGCGGGCGCGTATGGAGCCGCCCTTGCAACCGGGGGAGTTGCGCTTCGCCAACCCCTACAATTTGCCGGAAACGCCCCACGGCGGCAATATCCTCCACGCGTGGAATATGTCCTTCGTGGAGATTACCAACCAACTGCCCTACATTGCCCGGGCGGGCTTTGGGGTGGTGCAAACCTCGCCTATTGGCGCGGCGTTGATTCGCGAGCCGGGGAGCCGGGGGAACTTCGGGCGGTGGTACGATTTGTACCAGCCCACGCGTTTCGCCATCGGGAATTACCTGGGCACGAAAGCGGAATTTGAGACCCTCACCCGGGAAGCGGCGGCCCATGGGATTTTCATTATCGTGGACGCCATACCCAACCATACCACGGCCTATTGGCACCACATCGACCCCGCTTTGCGTGACCACGAGCCGTCGCTGTTCCACTCCCGGCAGGGGGATGCCGCCGCGGATAATCCCTGGATACGGCCCATGGACTTTGGCGACCGGCGTAGCTTCGTGCGCAGTAATTTGCTGGGGCTTTGGGATTTTTATACCGCACGGCCAGAGTTTCAGGCTTTGTATATGGCCTTCTTGGATGAGATTATCACGGCGGGGGCCAGCGGCTTCCGCTTTGACGCGGCTCATCATATCGAGCTGCCCAATGACCCGCCGGATATCGCCAGCGATTTCTGGCCGGTGATTTCGACCTTTGTGGACGAAAGGGTGCGCGAGCTGGGGCGGATTCCCTTCCAGTACGGAGAAACCCTGGGCTCGGGGTACCGCGCCAACCATTATCTCCACGGACTGTACGAGCTTTCGCAATTTATGATTTCGCCCTATGCCTTCTCCCGGCATATATTAAACTCGGTGAGCCTGGGCTTCTTGCGTGACGGGGAGTTTGGCTGGAACTCCCCCCATTTCCATGTCTATGGCAATCCCCGCGACCATGGGGATTCGGTTTTTGGCCCGGCATTTCGCGCCGTGGATTTGGGCGGACATCTGGGCTTCGCCGAGGGCGTGGTGCCCTGGGTGGAATCCCACGACCAATATGGCAACGCGGGGATGTCCCGCCATCTGACCGATGAGCAAATTATTGCGGGGTGGGCTCTCATCGCGGCGCGGCAGGGGACGTCGCCCCTGTTTTTCGTGCGGCCGGGGCCGGGCTTTGTCAACAGCGGCACCATGTTTATTCCCCAGCCCGACGGCTCCTTTGCCAACGCCTGGGGGCATCAATTACTGTACCGCGACCCGGCAGTGGCGGCCATTAACTGGTTCGCCAACGATTTCCGCAATTACCCGGAGACCACCGGCACCCACGGAAACGTGGCCATCATCCAGCGCGGCCCGGCGGGAGCGAAGACCGGCGCGGTGCTGGCAAATGTGGGGGACGCGCCGGTGCAGATTCCCTCCCAGCCGGCAACGGAAACCCTGCCCCAGGTGCTGTTCCCCGTGGAAATGGTGGACGGCACATACCAATGCCAGATAACGGAATTAGTCTTCACCGTGGCTGACGGCTGGCTTACCGGGGTATCCTTTTCAAACCTGATGCACATACCGCCCCGGGGTGTGCTGGTGTTGCGCAAGGCCCCTGCCGATGCCGTCCCGCTCATCCCGCGCCCCATTACGGCGGTGTATCCCCCCAGCCGGGATGTCCGTTTTTCCGACCCGGCGGGGGTGGAAATCACCCTCATCGCCAAGTACATGGACAGCAACCGGGTAAGCCTTTTCCAAAATGATACCCTCATTCTTGAAACCGACTTTAACCATGGCGATACCCTGCGCATCGGTGCCGGGGCGGCGGTGGGGGATGTTTTTCACATGCATCTTATCAGCGTGGATGCAATGGGCTCCGAGCATCACCGCATCAGGGCGGCTTCCTTTATCAAGGAGGAAGAACAGCCCACGCGCCAAATCCGTGTGGAATACGTGCGCAACACGAACCCCTGGGAACGGGCGGGCGTCTGGGCCTGGAACGACCGGGGCGATGTCTTCCACGAGGGCTGGCCCGGCCCGGAAATGGCATGGCTGCCCCGCGCAGACGGCGAGGGCTATGCCTGGGTGTTCTACCTTCCCGAGGACACAGATGTGCCCGTGACGCTGATTTTCAACAATTTCGGTGGGGGTGAACAGACGGTGCCGTACCTGACCATTGCCCAAAGCACACGGGTCTTCCAAGTCGGCGACGGGGTGGAAATCGGCGGCGCGGTGGTGATTGAGGGATGAAAACCATGCTCCATCAATCCCAACTGCCCTACAGCTACTATGACACCGCCCTGGGCAAAATTATCCTCACCCTCATCACGCCGGGCAATATCACCGCCGCGAGGGTGGTCTACGGCGACCCCTTCTACTGGGAAAAAACCGGGCGCAAGGACGAAAGGGGCAACGCTATTTGGGAGTGGTTTACCGAAGAGGCCCCCATGCATCCCCAATATACCGCCAAGGCGGTCATCCACTGGCGCGCCGCCCTCACCCCAACCAAGGCAAAGCGCATGAAATATAGCTTCCTCCTCACCACCCACAAGGGGGAGGAGATTACTTTCGACGAAAACGGAGAGGGGAGGGGAGACGCCCTTGGCCATTTTTTCTTCCCCTTCGTCCATGAAATCGACGCGCCGAGGGCCCCGGCCTGGGCGGCGCAAACCTGCTGGTATCAGATTTTCCCCGAGCGGTTTTGTAATGGCGAACCTGCCCTTTCGCCGCCTGAAATCGGGGACTGGCTGAAGGGGACGCCCAAGGGGAAGAACTTCTTCGGCGGCGATTTGCGCGGGATTATCAAGCAACTGCCCTATTTACATGCTCTGGGCGTCACCGGGATTTACCTCACCCCCATTTTCCATTCCCCCTCCAACCACAAGTACGATGTGCAGGATTATTTCGCCATCGACCCCCATTTCGGCTCCACGGCGGACTTGAAGGAGCTGGTGAAAAAAGCCCACGCGAAGGGCATGAAAATCATGCTGGACGCGGTGTTCAATCATATTGGCGGCGCGCACCCCTTCTGGCAGGATGTGCTGAAAAAGCAGGAAAAGTCAAAGTACCGGGATTATTTTCACATCCACAGCTTCCCGGTGCGCAAGGATTACCCCACCCGGGAAGCCCTGAATTACGACACCTTCGCTCATGTGGCCAACATGCCCAAATGGAACACGGAACACCCCGGGGCGCGGAAGCATCTCATCGACTCGGCGGTGTACTGGATAAAGGAATGCGACATCGACGGCTGGCGGCTGGATGTGTCCGACGAGGTTTCCTTTGACTTCTGGCGGGAACTGCGGGCGGCGGTAGACGCGGCCAAGCCCGACTTCTACCTGGTGGGCGAGGTGTGGCACGACCCGTCAAAATGGCTCAACAACGGGTATTTCGACGCGGTGATGAACTATCCCCTTGCTCACATTTTGCGGGATTTATTCTTCACCCAAAGCATTTCCCCCGATGTGTTCACACAGAAACTGTTCGCCAAACTGGGGCAATTATCCGATTTGCACAATACAATCCGCTTCAATTTGATGGATTCCCACGATACCGTACGCGCCCTCACCCAGGCAGATGGCGACAAGACCGCCATGAAAAACGCCTTCCTGTTCATGTACCTGATGAAGGGCGCGCCCAGCCTGTATTATGGCACGGAGGTGGGCATGGCGGGGGACGGTGACCCCGGCTCCCGCGCCCCCATGGTGTGGGACGCGGCACGGCAGGACAAAAGCCTTATGCATTTTTTTACCCGCCTCATCGCCCTGCGGAAAACCCACAACGCCCTCATCCAAGGCGCGGACATCGCCTACACACGCAAAAAGGGCCTCTGCCGGTGGAAGCTTGGCAAAGGCCCCGAAGCCCTGGGGATTCTTTACAACGCGGGAGAAGAACCCATCCGGTTAAAGCACAAGCCCCTCCTCGCCACCCAGGAGGACGGCACAAACCGCCTACCCCCCAAGACTTGCGCGGTGGTGTAGGCATTCGCCCCCTCCGGGGCGTATATAACTCGTATACTGTCACCGGGGGGAAGTTCTGACGGAGCGATTGCGCAAAATCCCCCTAAACGGGCCGACTGCGGCGCGGCGCAATGCGCCATCCCATGCAAGCTGAAATCTTCCCGCGTCACTGGTACGCCCTCCGGGCGCAAGCGTTCCGCGGGAAATTTCAGCGCATGGATGGNGCTCCGCGCCGCAGTCGGCCCGTTTAGGGGGATTTTGTGTACCAGCGACGGCAGAAGCTTCCCCCCGGTGACACTTTTCAGGATAAATACGCCCCGGAGGGGGCGAATGCCTAATATTTAACGCCGCTGTGCCTTGACCCACATATTCAGCCCGTAACCTGTCCCAAGCAGGACGAAGAGCACCCCGGAGGAGCCGATGGTGGAGTCTGTCGCCAGCGACGCCACCGCAAAGGCCGAAACCCCCGCCAACAGCCCCAGGCGAAGCCCGTAGGTAAAAACGGCTTCGCCTTTTGTGCGCATCAGGGAAATGAGCGTGGTCAGCATGTAATAGCCCAGGAGGAAAATCAAGGCCAGGGTGGCGATACCGCCCTTGGTTATCCATGTTTGCAGGTACAGGTTGTGGGCCTTGTCCACAAAATTGTAGCCCGGCATCCCCGAGGATAATAAACCGAACCTGTCGTGGTTGGGGAATACATTCACATAGGTATCCGGCCCGCTACCGATGAAAAACCGCTCGGGCATCATGGGGAAGGTGCGGGAGAAAATAAAGCCGCGCCCACTGCCCCAGTATTCCCGCCGGTAGAAGCCCCAGGCCGGCACGGGATACATTAAGTCAATCAGATGGCCGGTCAATCCGCACACACCCATAATCTGCCCATTCATGGTGAGCATCATGATGTTCCGGTATATGAAATGGTTCTCCCGGTGAAGCAGGGTAATGGAAGCGCGCCCCGGAATTTCAAATATATAGGCGTATTGAACTATCTCGCTATCTTCAATAGGCGCGTGAAAACGCCCGGCAGGGGGAATGGGCAGACCGGTGGCGTCGCGTACCGTTATCCACTCGGCGGCGGCCATGCCCAGCGGGGTAGGGGCGGCGGGGTACATATCGACTTCAATGGTAATGGAATACACCGTTTCGCCGCTGTTTTTAACATAGAGGGTATTTCCCTCGATAAGGAGGTCTTCGGTGCGTATGTTCCCCGCGCCCACGGTGGTTTCCAGCCGGTTGAGCAAATGCACGGCGCGTACATTCAAAAAAGGAACAAATAAAAACGAAAGCACCAATACCGCCAGGGCCAAGGCTACCATCAGCCACATGCGTATGCTGGAAAACTTAACAATGGAGGGAATGCTGACCACCAGCAATACCCCAACGGCGGCGAGCAAGCCAATCATCCCGCCCAAGGAGGCACTGCCGAAAATGCTGAAAAGCATCAGCACGCCCCCCAGCAACAAGAGCGCGTTGACAAAGCGTTTCCCCCGGTAAGTAAAGCCGGCCAAAAGTAAAATCGGAGCCACCATAGCCGAATACATGCCGAAGGTATTGGGGTTGTACAGCGTGCCATGGGCAATGGTAAAGACCAATCTCAGGGGGTGGGTATCCCCCGTAACCAGCCATGCCGCCAATGTCGTACCAAAAAAACAGCGGCCAAGGAACTGGCTGATGCCAATGGCACCCATCACAATAGAAGAAAAAAGTAGCCCCCACAGGATGGGCTTGGCGAACTTGGGGTCACGCACATAGTACATAGCCGCAATAAACACGGTGAAATAAGCCAGCCAGATGAGAATACCCTCGCCCCGGTCCTTGGTACCGTGCAAAGAGGTAAAGGGAAAGTCGGACAATATCGCGGAAAGGAGCGTAAAGAGCAGAAAAACAGCCGAGGCAATAACCACCGGGTTTTTTATGATGGCTTTAAAATCAATTTTCACCCGGGCGTCGCCGCTGGTGACAAGCTCGCTGACAAAGTAAAATACTATGACCACCGCTGGCACACCCAGGAACCAGCCCTTGACGTAGGCGAAGAAATCCGCATATTGCTGTCCCACAAAGCGGGCCAGTTCCGGGGGATAAAAGCGCACCGCCAGCCGCACAATCAGCGGCATAATGCCCACAACCGCCGCCAGCATCGCGCCGAATACTATGTCGGAAAAGGGTATCTGCTCAAAAAAGGCGTTCTTTTTACTTTTGTTTCGCATCGTGGTATTCTCCTCCTACAAGTGAAGCGCGTTTCACCACCGTAATATATAACAATTATCAAAATATTTCAAAGCAATTACTTCAACAATCACTTTTAAGGAGGGGATTTATCATGAAGAAAGCGTTAATTTTCCAAGGCGGGTGGGATGGACACGAGCCTGTGCTGGTGTCGAAGCGGTTCGCGCTGATGCTGGAAGGGGAGGGGTTTTCCGTCACCGTCAAAGACAGCCTGGATTGCCTTGCCGATGTGGACGAACTGCTACAGCTTGACTTGCTTGTGGCTTGCTGGACCATGGGGACGATAAACAGCGAATATACGCAAAACATCGCCAAGGCCGTGGGGGCGGGTGTGGGGCTTGCGGGCTGTCACGGCGGCATGTGCGATGCCTTCCGCAACGATGTGCAGTGGCAATTTATCACCGGGGCCAACTGGGTGAGCCACCCCGGCGGCGACGGCGTGAATTACACGGTAAATATCGCCGCCCACTCCAATCCCATCGTGGCGGGCCTGGCGGATTTCCCCGTGTGCAGTGAGCATTATTATCTGCACATTGACCCGGCCATAGAGGTGCTGGCCACCACGCGCTTCCCCGTTGTGCCCTATTATCACATCAGCAACAAGCCTGTGGATATGCCCGTGGTGTGGACCAAGATGTGGGGCCTGGGCCGCGTGTTCTACAATTCCCTGGGCCACCATGACGATGTGTTCGACACCTCGCCCAACGCCGCCACCATCATGAAGCGGGGGATGCTTTGGGCGGCGCAGGGGAAAGCCCACGCGGCGGCCAGCAAACTAACCACGGCACGCTTCCTGGAAAGCGACGCGAAGATGTTTTAAATTTCCTACGGGAGGGATATAAGATGAAAAAAATGAAAATCGGCGTTGTCGGATGCGGTGATATTTCCGGCATTTATTTG
This sequence comes from Defluviitaleaceae bacterium, assembly GCA_009787785.1. Lineage (GTDB taxonomy): Bacteria > Bacillota > Clostridia > Lachnospirales > WQUN01 > WQRX01. The sequence continues at coordinate 28,608 of WQSR01000002.1, read as the reverse complement.
ACAAATATCACTGGTATGTTCGCCGCCAACTTAGAGCTGGTGGGCGTGTGCGACTTGGTAGACGCCAAAGCCACCAAAGCCGCAGAGGAATACAAAACACGCAAATACAAGGACATGCACGCGCTCTTTGCCGACCCGTCCGTGGAAATTGTGCTTAACCTGACCCGGCCCTATGAACATTTTGACGTGAGCATGGCCGCCATCGAAGCGGGGAAGCATGTCTACACCGAAAAGCCCCTGGGTGCCACCCTAGAGGAGGGGATAAAGCTCCGCGACGCCGCCGCGCAAAAAGGCGTACAGCTGGGCGGCGCGCCGGATACCTTCCTGGGCGCGGGGATTCAANCCTGCCGCAAGCTGATTGATGATGGTTATATCGGCAAGCCCGTGGCGGCTACGGCCTTTATGGCCTGTCCCGGCCATGAGTCCTGGCACCCCGACCCGGCCTTCTACTACCAATTCGGCGGCGGGCCCATGCTGGATATGGGGCCATACTATACCACCGCCTTGGTTACACTGCTGGGCCCGGTGCAATCCGTATGCGGTATGACCCAAGCCTCCCGGGAAACACGCCTGATAACCAGCCAGCCTCACAACGGTACCATCGTAAAGGTAGAAACCCCCACCCACATCGCCGGGCAAATGCATTTCGCCAGCGGGGCTACGGCGTCGATAATTACTTCCTTTGACGTACACGCCCACAATTTACCCATCATGGAAATCTACGGCACGGCGGGCACACTAAGCGTCCCCGACCCCAACACCTTCGGCGGGCCGGTGCGCCTGTACCGCCCCGAGCAAGGCACCTTCCTCGAATTTCCCCTGACCTTCGGCTACCCGGAAAACAGCCGCGGCCTGGGCCTTTCCGATATGGCCGCCGCCATTGCAAAGGGAGAAAAACCCCGCGCAGGGGTTGACCTCATCTTCCATGTGCTGGAAATCATGACTGGCTTCTACCGCTCCGCCGAAACGAAATCCCACATTCATATACATTGAAGTGGGTGGCCATGAAGAGGAAACAAATTTTATTTATATTGCCATTATTAATTGTAGGCGTTGCGTTGCTTGCCGCTTGCGGAAGGAGCAATGAATATACCCCTGTTACTCCCACCCTGACCATCCAATACGCACTTGACGAAGCCTTTGCGCGCCGGGAAAGCATAGTCAACCCCGGCAGGGAGGAGGTAATGGCCGTGCTTTGGCGGCCTTTCGCGTATTGGCTATTGGAAAGAGGCATTACAAGCATATTTTACCAATTTCCTTTGGAGGATAGGATTTCCACCGCAGATGCCCTGTATGACGTACAAACACTGCTTACCGCTATGAGACAAATGTATGGGGCATACATATATTTTGGTGGGGACGCCGCATTCGTTCCCCTGTTTGACGAGATTAGCGCAACCATTTCCACTCGGGATTATTGGGATACCGGAGATTTTTCCAGCGTCGTGCGCGATAAGTTATTTACCGTTGCCACAGACAATCATTTTATATTTGGCACCCAGCTCATAGAAGATACGCCTGATATGGGTTGGGAATATCGCTTCAATGTTACTGCCTCATTTTTTGTGGGTGATATCCCCTTTTATAAGACCGAATACGGTTTTCTTTGCATTGAGCGGGGTATATACGTGTCGGAAATGCGCAGCCACGATAAATACGATATTTTCCGCTTGGCTGTTGACGCATATGGGGTACTGCTATACACCCCGGTGGTGGTACTTCCCGGGCTTGGGCATGGTTCGGTGTATGCGTTGCGCATCGTATATACAGGGGGAAAAGAAGAAACCCTGTACCTGACCAGACACAGCCCCGCATTGCGTGAACGTCAACCTGCGCGTTTGCATTGGGAGGGCGATATCCCCATAATTACGATTATGGATTTTATGACTTGGTCTGACCTCGAAAATACAAGGCAGAAGCTATCCTTCATAGAATACGTACAGGATGCGCCGGTACTCATTGTGGATGTGCGTTCAAATATTGGTGGCGCGTCGCTTTTCGCAGAAGGCTGGATGAATGCCCTTACCGGATATGAATTGCAATCCCGGTCTGCAATTTTAATGGCACAGCCTATAGTCGCCGATGGAGCTGAACTATTATTTGACATCCCCATAGAGGATGTGTTGGCAATGAGGGAGATAGAGCAGCAGATACATGCTCAAGAATTTACTCCCCTTGCCGTAAATCATTGGGGCCGCTTTAATACCTCCGGCGAAATAATGCAAAGGGAGCAACTGCTCATTATACTAACTGACAGATTTACCGCGTCCGCCGGAGAAAGCTTCACAAATTTATCATTTAGCATGAACAACAGCCTTGTTATCGGGCAAAATACAGTAGGCGCGCATACTGTAGATTTCCCACATGTGTTAATGACATTGCCGCGCTCTGGGGTGCGCTTTGCTTTTGGCTCCACCGTTACCATCCACCCGGAAAACCACTTCGCCGAGGGCATCGGCTTCGCCCCTGATATATGGGCAACAGGGGATGCCCTGGAGGCCGCATTGGCTATGCTTCGCCGGGAGGGGTTAATTTGCGATGAGAATACATTATAGCAGAATAAAAAATAAAAAAGTCTGCACATAGCACATATATGGCGGCGTGTTCCTTTATCCTGTTGTTGTTTATCCTAAGAACAAGTTAGAAAAGGTTGCTAAAATAATTAAAGACCACGAAAAAGAACCGTCTGTAGTTTACAGTAGTGTTGAGGATATGTTTAATGACGCAATCTGTCGAGGGGGTAAATAACGTAAATAAGAAAATCGAATAAAAATCATGTATCCGTGGCATTTTGTCACGGTTTTCTTATATGGTGAAGTTCATCTTGACAACTATGCTAAAATTCGATATAATACGATTGTGACTATTGCGAAAGGAGTCATTTTTATGTCCTTAAAACATGGACTTCTCGGAATGTTAAGTTTAGAGCCAATGACGGGCTACGATATAAACAAAGAGTTTCGAGAAACAATGCAGTATATTTGGCAAACGAAATACAGCCAAATATACAACGAACTGGACAGAATGGAGCAAAAAGGCTGGCTTACTAGCGAACGCATAATACAAGAAGAAAAACCGAACAAGCGAATTTACGCCATCACAGAAAACGGAAAAACAGAATTATTGGATTGGCTATCCAAGCCCGAAGATGATGTAAAAATCGCCCTAACACAAAAAAATGCGTTTTTGTTAAGGGTGTTTCTTGCTTGGAACACAAACAAGGAAGCGGCGTTAAAACTGCTACACTCTTTTCGCGAAGTGTGCCTTGCTCGAATAGCCGAACAAGATGACGTTAGGCAGGCAATTGCCAGAGATGAATCAGACTATGACCGCAAAGTAACCCTGTGTTGGCATTTGGTGACTTTACACGGAGATTTAATACTTCAATCAAGGCTTGATTGGGTAGAAAAGGCAATAGAAATAATAAATGAGGAGTTTGAGTAATGGCTACACAAAACCCAGTAAAAAACTTTCTTAGCGTTTCCATTAAAACGGAAAGGCTAATGGTATTGCTTACACTATTTGCCCTCTTGATAACGGGAGTAGCAATTGGAATCATCAGAACCCTTCCCGCATTTGAGGACATTATCGACCCTCGTATGTTAAGAGAACTTATTGTTGATATTCCTGTAAAAGCGGTAGTTGGTGCTGTTCCATTCATTCTGCTATTTAGGGATAAAAGATATTCGGAATGGACAAAAGATAACCCCGATATATCAATTTCTAAAAGAGATTTTGCAAAGGGGATTTATCACAGAATATTTTTGTCCTCGCTGTTAAGTATACCAGTATTAGCAATTATTTGGCTTGTGGCATCTGTGGCAGACCCCGATATTACCGAATACATTTTATCTATTGGCATTTTCAATGCGGGGGCTATGTTCTTTTGCGTGTGGGTAATGACAGGGCTTGTCTATACCTTGCAGTTTATAAGCAAAAATGAGGTGTTTCGCTATGTGCTGTTGTATGCAGGTCTAATCGTTGCATTTGGTCTTGCTGTAGCATTGCAAATGTTGGCTAACAATGTGTTTGAATTGCCTTATATGTCTGCGTTTACAGTTATGGGTATTTCCGCAATTATTGCCGCTATCGGCTTGATTATACTTTTGATATGCAAACCAATAACTGCAAAACTATACGAAAAATCAGAGCTGTAGACAGAAGAATCACAAGCTGAAAAGTTACGGCAGTTGGTGGGGCATTTCAAATTATAAACCGTACTTTAATGTGTATATCATGGAGGGGTTATTGTGAAAAAGACACTTGTTAATTGTTTCGGGCTATTTGGTAACTCCCCCATGACTGGTTTTTTCATGCCCCAAAACTTCAATTCATGCCCTATATTTCAGCTTCATCTTTACCCCTACTCGGATTCTCTAAAATGTTTTTATACACTTCCGAAAACTTGGCTGTTGTAGGAATAGGTATAATAATTTTAGCAACAATCATTTTATTGGCTTCGTACTTAATTTCGCTTCGAGTATATAAAAAGCGGGATTTTTAATTTATAGGTTTGAGGTTATGGAGTGCGATGGCGGCGTGTTCCTTCGCGCCGGGAAAGCATAGTCAACAGTGCGCACTGTACCACTACGAGCGTGGTACGTGCGTATAATTTATATCAGTGGAGGCGTTTTAATGATAATCCGTGCGTATACCGATGCTGACGAAAGAGGATGGGTGCAATGCCGATTACTTTCATTTTTAGATAGTTCATATTTTGATGATGTGAAGAGAGATAAGGAAAAATATGAAAATCCATCTGTTTGCTATGTCGCAGAAAAAAATGAGATGATTGTTGGGTTTATTGATGTTGAGTATGAAACAGTAGCAGGGGATGTGTGTTATTTAAAGAGTGGATTGGGTGCAGTAATTTGGCACTTGGGTGTTTTACCCGAACACAGAAGAAAAGGGATAGCAAAAAAATTATGGAACACTGCGAAATCAGTTTTAATTGAAAAAGGCATAACGCATTTTGAGGTTTGGACACAAGATGATAACTTATCAACTAAATGGTACGAAAATCAAGGCTTTGTCTTTAGAGAAGCATACCTTAACGCTTTCATTCGAGGTTCAACACAAGATAACGTGATAAAACAATATATTAACATAGACAATGCAGGCGAAATATGGGGAATAAGAAATTTTAATTTTGAAGCACCGCTTGAACGAAAAAAAGAATTGGAACAAGTATGTCACCGATTACATGAGGTTAGAATATATGAATTGAATTACGCAGTATAAGCATTAATTCAGCTATATCATCCCATGCCAGCACCAAATTGAGATTGCCCATACCCTCACGGGGTATGGGCAATGGGGCTATTAATTTATCACCAGGGGTGCGTTGGAGGTTTCTACTGTCATTTTTACCCGCTTGGCGGCGTGGTCGAAGTGGGTGGAGCGGGCTTCGGCCAGGGTGGAGTCGTTTATCATGAATTGGAGGCCCGTCAGGCCCAGGCGGATTTCTCCCATGGCGGCGTGGGCCTTGATGTGGTAGGCCAGGTCGGGTAGGGTGGGGAGGTTCATGTTCAGCTTGGCGTTGCCGGTTTCGATGCTCCACAGGTAGTCGCTGTGCTGGGCGAAGGTGGACATGAGCAAGGACAGGGGCCCGTTGTAATTGGTGAGGGACAGCTTCGAAATGTCCAGCTCGTCGGCTTCTACGGAGCCGTTGACGTTTTCGAAGGCGGCGGACTGTGCGGAAATGTTGGACACGATGAAGCGGCCCGCGCTACTTTCTGCGGTGATATTGGTGGCGGCCACATTGGACAGGCGCAGGTTGCCGTTGGCGTTGGTGATGCGCAGGTCACTGGCCGACAGGGAGGAGATATCCATATGGGTGTTGATGCCGTCCAGCTTGATTACGCTGAAGGCGCGTTCCGGTACATAGGCGTCGATGACCACCCGCTCGAAATCATCCGGCTCATAGTTGAGCTGGTATTTGTTGCCCAGCTTCATGAGCTCGATTTCCGCGCCGGCGCGCTTGGCCCTGTAGGCGATGCTGGCGGTTATTTTGTCGCCATTGTAGCCCTTGATGCGCAGGTCGCCGTTGATGCCGGAGAGGGCCAGCTCGTTGAAGCCCGCGGCAACGCCCATTTCTATGTTTTTCTCCGTCAAGCCGCTGGGGGAGGGCGCGGGGCGGGGGACGGGCGGTGGAGCGTGGCTCCTTTGCGCCGTGTGGGCGGGCGGGTCTGCGGTGAACGCCTTGGAAAGCATATCCGCGCCGGCGGTGATTTTCTCCGCCACCACCTCGGCAAACTTCGAAACCTTGGGCTCCAAGTCCTTGGCGAAGCTCTCGAAGCGGCGGCCCAGGTCGTCCATGCCGCTTCCGGCGCGGGGGGCGGGGCGGCCGCCGGGGCTGTTACTGCGCGGGTCATAGGGCGCGGGGGCAGGGCGGTGCGCGGGAGGGGGTGGCGGCGGTGCGTGGGGAGCAGGTGGTGTGTGCGGGGCGGGCGGCGCGTGATGCCCGCTGTGTTGCCCACCGCCGGGCATGTCCACCGACTGCAATAGCTGGGCGGCTTCCGTTGAGGTGATTCTTCCGTCTTCCAGCATCTTCAAAATCCTGAGTTTTTCATTTTGCATTATAATTCTCCTCTTCATCGCAATTTTTCGGATATGTCTATATATACGAGTATACCATATGATGTGTTTTGTGAAGGGGGAGTATGTCAAGCTGAAGCTAAAAGTTTGATATAATTTGATTCTGGCTATTAAATCGACGCTCCGCTTCTTTGTAGGCTTCATTATCATCTCTCGCAGATATGACGATGATTTTCATTGCATTATCAACCCGGATAAGCTGATATACAACTACTTCGTCATAGCGCGTATAGTTATGTCTAAGCTATTTTGGTATTCTGCATTCGCAGGTTCCAATTCCACAGCCTTTTGCTTTGCAATAAGTGCCTCATCGTAACGCTCCATTTCGTGTAGCGTGATGCCGAGGCTATCTTGGTATCGTGCATTCGCAGGTTCCAACTCCACAGCCTTTTGCTTTGCAATAAGTGCCTCATCGTAACGCTCCATTTTGTGTAGCGTGACGCCGAGGTTATCTTGGTATCGTGCATTCGCAGGTTCCAACTGCAAAGCCTTTTGCTTTGCAGTAAGTGCCTCATCGTAACGCTCCATTGTGTGTAGTGTGATGCCGAGGTCATTATGGTATCGTGCATTCGCAGGTTCCAACTCCAAAGCCTTTTGCTTTGCAATAAGTGCCTCATCGTAACGCCCCATGATGTATAGCGTGAAGCCGAGGTTATTTTGGTATAGTGCATTCGCAGGTTCCAACTCCACGGCCTTTTGCGTTGCAATAAGTGCCTCATCGTAACGCTCCATTTCTTCTAGCGCGACGCTGAGGATATATTGGTATAGTGCATTCGCAGGTTCCAACTCCACAGCCTTTTGCGTTGCAATAAGTGCCTCATCGTAACGCTCCATTTCGTGTAGCGTGATGCCGAGTTCATTTTGGTATAGTGCATTCGCAGGTTCCAACTCCACAGCCTTTTGCTTTGCAATAAGTGCCTCATCGTAACGCCCCATGATGTATAGCGTGAAGCCGAGGTTATTTTGGTATCGTGCATTCGCAGGTTCCAACTCCACGGCCTTTTGCGTTGCAATAAGTGCCTCATCGTAACGCTCCATGATGTGTAGCGTGATGCCGAGAACATTCCAGTGTAGTGCATTGTCAGGCTCTAAATCAATATTTTCTTGTATATCTGCAAGCTCTTCAGCAATTTTGATGATTTCAGGAAGTTGCTTCATCGCCTTTTTGGCATTCAAAAGCTGCACCGCATAAAATGCTGCACTACGGGCGTTTTTATCTTCACTTTTCCAGCGATTAAATGAATTTGTCATTAATAAATCGAGGGTGATTTTTAGTTTTTCCTCATCAAGAACAGGAATTTTTTCTTTAGGAATCTCTGAATAATGAAGTTTATGCGATTCATCAAGATGTACAGATTCAACGTTAAATAAATTACGTTGTTCCATTGTGCTAAGCACCAAAAAGCCGGCATTTATCACTTTTTCTCCCATAACAAGTGGAGATGTTTCGCAAAAGAATAAGCGACCGTTGTCGTTAAGTACTCTTCTTATTGTTTCAAATGTTGTACGCCACATGTCAAGTGGTATTTCATGCAATGTGTTTATTAATAGCACCGCATCAAACTCGCCCTCCGGTATATCTGATGCCTTGGTGTAGATTTTATCGGGAGGAATTAAGGATTTGAGTTCATCATAATATTTATGGAAACATTCAAAGGCATAATAATCAATCTTTGGAATGTCCATGGGCAACTTTGAAAATCGTCCTTTACCTGCGCCATAATCAAGAACTTTGTGGATTTTCAAATCACGTATACGTTCTTTCATATGAGAGAATTTCGTTGTGTTGGTGTTGCTGTCCGCATCTGGTTCATCAAAACACTCCCGAAAAAATTCATAAAATCCATACAATCCAACAAAAGATGCAAACTGTTGCATGGCATTTGTATCCACCATTGTTTTGCAAATTTCATCGTACATTTTAGAATTATTTCGTTGCACTTGGCCATCGACTATGTAGATGATTTCATCAAAGTTAAAAAGCGTCATTAGATGGACAGAGTGGGTTGCAATCCACAGTTTTGCTTTTGGCAAATTTTTTTGAATCGACTTTATGAAATCAACGACAGATTTCGCATGAAGATGCTGGTCTGGTTCGTCAAGAAGGATGTAAAACACATCGTCTTTATGATGTGCCGCAAGGACACCAAGCATAACTGACATGTAAAATATGCTTCGTTGCCCCGGAGACAATGGCTTATCTTCCCCAAAATAATCGGCAACGCTAACCATCGTAAATTTTTCTCCAAACATGGGTTTGAGAAACTCGTCCGCTTTTTTAACGGCATCTTCGCAATGCGGGTCGGTTTTGGCTAGGTCTACAAGGGCAGAGACGCCCTTGATGGGGTCATTGCTTATCAGTTTTAACGTGTCATATATGGGTGTATTTCGCCTGTCAATAAATATATTTTTTAGCAATGCCAGTTCCTTGTTCTCTATGCCTTTGCGCTCCAAACCAGCCATTTCAGGGAAATTGGCATACACAATATCAGTCTTTTTTACGCCGTTTTCCGTCAACGTATCACTCAATGCACGCAACAAGCGCGATTTGCCGCACCCGTTTGGCCCAATAATAATACGTGCCTTAATTTTTTTTATATTGTCATAATTCGGAGCATCGTGCCAATGCACACCAAGGCTTTCAAGGTTATGCTTAAACATCTTTTTGTTTCCCACCGCCACACTGTCACATCCTGTCTTTTGTGAGGGTAAAATTCCCTTCCATTGTACAAGAAGAATTTACAAATTTCAACACAACAGGCACTAAATTGAACTTTTGGGATGACATAAAAAACGTTGGAAACACATCCAACGTAGCAATTTACAAACTATTCGATAACTTTATTAATATTGATGGCTAAACTGGAACATTTATGATTAGTTGGAGGTTGCTCGGTGAAAAAATGCTTGTACTATGGGTTGCCAATTTGTTTTTCAACTGCCTCTATCAATCTCTGCGGGTAAAGTGGCAACGCCACAAAATCTTTAATGCCACATTGGATTGCTTCTATTATGTTAGAATGAGTGCCACTATAGCTGGTCATTATTATTATTGCGTTACTGTCAAGCTCAATTATTGTTCTTGCAACCGGAAGCCCCTCAGATATATGCTCCCACCCGGCACCAATTGGATTTAAGCATATAATCACCAAATCCGGCTGTTGCTCTTTGAATTTATCAATCGCTTGGCTGAGGGTTTCTGCTTCACACACATCATATCCATATCCGGTAAGCACTTTCATTTGTTTTAACCTATTGGATTCATTGTTATCAGCCAATAAAATGGTTTTCAACAAATTCAACTCCAATCGTTGCCTGTGTAAAATATTCATTATCTACAGCAAGTTAATTATATTACCCAGCACCCGAACAGTGGGGAATTTCTACGCACATCATGGAAAGACGGCACACAATAACGAAAACTTCCCCGAGCCATTGATACCTTGAGCGTTTAAGCGTTACTGTTATTTATAAAGCTACCTTGACAACAGAAATCCTAGAAATAACACTGGAAGTATATATTCAATGCAGTATTCCAGACATCAAGCTTTCAATATCCCTTGCGCCATGCAAAACTCTATGGATTTCAACCACGTTGCTTCCAACTACTTTGTAAAATATCATATAATTGTGTGTACTTGTCCATCTGCACGCCTTCTTCTATTTTTGTTTTGATTTTGTTTTTTGGCATCAACAATTCGAGTGGCATGTCGTGTTTGTTCATATCGCACCCCTTACACACCTTCAATGAATTTACAACGAAAATCAATCAACTGCCTAATCATCGGCATATCTGCTGGTGCAGGTTTGTCAACATCAAAACTAATAACACCCTCGCCACACATTTGATGCTGTTTGCCTAAAATGGTTGCGTAGCGACCTGATGAATAGCCGGAGCATGATATGCAGCGATTAGCGTCACAGCCGGACAAAAGAGCGAGGGCCTTAGTTTGAAAGTCTTGCGGTTCTTTCTTTAATGCCGCATCCAAGGCTGATGCTTCGTCGGTCTTGTCTTTCGCCGTAACTTTTATGCTTAAACCGATGTTGTTATCCCCTGCCGTTTTAATTGTCATGACTTGCTTGCTTTTGTAATGATAAACCACGCCCCAATTGGCATTGGTGGTAACACGCATTTTGCGCGTTATAATGAATTGGTGGATTTCATATGCCAATTCGCGTTGATTTGGAAATAGCACAGCGAAGTAATCATCATGCGTGGGCTTGTATTTTGGAGCAATGTTTCGATAGTCGCACATTACACCGCTCCAATGGGGCATGGCTTCCATTGCCGGACGCATTTCCGGGTGGTTTTCGTGTAGGTTTTGTTTTAATGTTGCCATGTATTTCATTACAGCGTGTTGTGTTTCGCTGAGTATGCTTTTCAGTTTAACCATAGATTCACGCTTTACATCGTGTATATCCCTGCCGTCCAAGAACTTCTCCAACTTATGATAAGGCAGTTTATATTCTTCGGGGCGTTCATACATATGCGATAGCTCGTCCATCATAAAGCCGTGTAAAGCCACCCATGATTCACGGATGGATTCGGATATCGCATGGTGGTTTAACAACGGTTGAAGTTGTCTCGCACGGCTGTATATATTTTCGTGCATGACGGATGGAAAATACTTTTTTTCAGCATTGAAATCCATAATTAAAGTCCTCTCAAACTGCTATTTTGCTCTTAGGTGTATTTATATCATTCCGTAATTGTAAATATTCATGTTCGCGCCAATAATTAAATCGTCACTGTTTTTACGTTTCAATAAAATTTCTTTCAACACGTCAAGTGTTTTGTCGCTTGGATTTGTGAAACATAACGGTTGGCGCGGACAAACTCCCTTAACGGAAACATCGCGCCCAAACAGCGACTTGTTACGTTCCGTATTATGCGCTTGTTTATAGCAACCGTAACTACAGCCATAACAAGGGAATATACTATCCCATACGGTTTCTTTTATGTCATCACGCATAAGCACTTGTTCTAAAATGTCTTTAGATGGAAGTATGTGCCATGTATCATTAAATAATTTAATGTAAATGCCATGATAGGTGCTACGTTGATATTTTCCGTCCTTAGATGCATTTTGGTTGACGTAATGAAACTTCACATACCAATTATACCCGTTATTTCCTGCCGACGGCGAAATCTTGTTTCTTCTTAGCCATTCTGCGAAGCCCAATGCTCGCGCTTTATCGGCAGCATCATCAATATAAATACAAACCGCGTCCTCGAGGGGTAGGCGTTTTCCCTTCGGCGGTTCTTTACCGGGCATATGGCTGTTATATGGTGATTTTGGCATTTTGACCTCCTACGCCTAACATTTAGTGTTCATGTGAACCTCTTAATGGCAAATTTACATTTCTGAAATATTGCTTTAACTTCTTGATTTTTGTTCCAGAACAAGCAGTCGGTTCAACATGCTCATTCCCGCCTCGTCCGGGTCAAAAGCCCATACAAGCTGGCGGCCAATGCAGATGGATTTGATGTCTTTTCCGAGAACCATTACATCCTTACCGGGTGGATTACCGTGGCAAGGTGTTCTGCAAAACATACAATGATGCACATTGTCCCAAATAAAATTTTGCATATTTTCACTTATAACCGTCTCCGCATAACTATTTAAGTTGAGCAGATGAGGGGTAATTACCCATAAGTGCTTGCCATACACGTTTTTCAAATGTTCCGAATTACTCCAGCCATCATTATACAGCCGCACATAGCAAATCGCCTTGCCTTTGCACATGGCTTTCCAAGCGTTGTGAAGTCCTGCCCATTTAAGCGGCATTTTGTTTTCGTGTATCCACGTAGCAAAATTCAATGCGGATTCTTTCATTTCGCCGTCAAGATAAACAGGCAGGACATCTTCAAATTTTGGTTTGGTTTCACGTTGGACACGCAAAGTCGTGATATCGGGTGTCATTTTTCCTCCTGTGATTCTTCGTTGATTGGATACCATATTTCCATGTAATTAACATCTGTTTTGTTGGGAAAATATAGTTCGGACATTGAATTATAGTAAGCAATATTGTGTTTAGTCATCCATACACGGATAAAAGTATTCGCCTTATAAATGGCATTAGTCACAAGGTCTTCAAAACTATCTGCCTCAAATCCACAAACAACATACTTTGCCGAATGAAGCGTCCACGGGATAAAATCACCGTGCGCGCTTTCAGGTGACGCTTCCTTCCCTGCAAAATAGCTAAAGTGCCCTTCCGGTGCACCGCCGTAACTAACACCGAGTTCACGCCCGCTGGGTACACCTTCAATATTGTGCTTAATCTCATGAAACCGCGCCCATGTCGCACCTGGGTCATCAACGCCTGTGACTTTTCCATTAGGACGATACCAGTCCAAGCGAACGAAGTCGCGTACACCGACAAAATGTATCGGCTCGTCAAGGGTTCTTCGGTTCATTTCCAACACCATGCCATCGCTGACAAGCGGCACACCCTCGTCAACCATTACATATCCCAACAACAAATCGGGCTTGTTGAAACTGTTGAGACCGACGGGGTTGTCCCGATACTCGGTGGGGGTAAATCCATAAGCATCTTTGAATGCTCTTGTAAAAGTTTCGTGGCTGTTAAATCCGAACGCTACAGCTATATCTAAAATTTTCTTATTTTTGTCCTTTACGCTTTCCACCGCGCGCGCCAAGCGTCGCAATTTGATGTACTCCTGCACAGGCCGTTTTACAAGCTGTGCAAAGAGCCTGTGAAAATAAAAATAGGACAAATTGGCTACTTCTGCCAATTTTTCAAGATGGATTTCTTCACCGATGTTATTCTCAATGTAATCCACCGTTTTTTGGATTGATTCCCATGCGTGCATTGTAATGCCCTCCCTTAATGTAGTATGCATTCAGTGTAACAAGGCAGTGGGAGGTTTACTTGACGGTGGTTGCTCTTTTTGCCATGTCATCGCTCTTTGAGCATCATTTTTTCTCGCCTAATTCAACCAATTTTATATAGTGCGATATGTCGGATAATCTCGGCTTAAAATTGAATGCCGCACCGCAACAAGCGCAACGCCAATATTCGTTGCCGTCAATTTCATAAGCAACGCCGTGCTTGCAAGCATTGCTTTGACGTTTTGCGCAACCTGCATCTGAATAATCTGTAAAAATACGTTTAACTGAATCGGGGCATGACCTAAAAAGTCACAAATTCGGTCAGTTTCCCTGTTGCGGGTATCCTCACTCTCTTTTATACTGCGGGCGTTATAGATTATTTTTGTGTTGCGCGCTTTATCTGCAAGCAGCTTCATTAAATACAGCATGGCGAGCATGTATATCAACTCCCTTTGTACCCATATTATATCCCTGTGTGACTACCTGTGGCAACTACAGTAAATCTATTTTAATCTATTGTTTCCAGTTGTTGGGCGTGATAGTATGCGGGCAAATATGTTTTGGAGGTTTTCCATGAAAATAGGCTGTATGTTGGAAAGTTTTCGCGTTGACTTGCGCCAGGCAGTGGTGCGGGCGGCGGCATTGGGTTGTACGGGTGTTCAGGCTTATGCGGTGGACGGCGTGCTGGCACCGGAAAATATGACCGACGCCACCATCAGGGAATGGCTGGACAGGGTGAAAAGCCACGGCATGGTCTTTTCGGCTATTTGCGGCGACTTGTCCGCAACACCGGAGGCGGTGGGGCGCGGCTTCGAGGGGCGCGACGCCAACCCCGTGCTGGTGGAGAAGTCGAAGCGCATTTTGGATTTGGCCAAGAAGCTGGAATGTAACATTGTCACCACCCACATCGGGACGGTGCCCGTGGAGGAAAACGAAACCAAGGAAATTATGCGCCTGGCTTGCCGGGAGCTGGCGGAATATGCCGATTCCATCGGCTCTTATTTCGCCGTGGAAACGGGCCCGGAGACTGCCGTGGTGCTGGGGGATTTTCTCAAAAGCCTGGGGGCGAAGGGGGTGCGCGTCAATTACGACCCGGCCAATTTGGTAATGGTTGTGAAGGACGACCCGGTGGCGGGAGTGTTTGCCCTGGGGGAGTACATCGTCCACACCCACGCCAAGGACGGGGTACAGCTTTCGGCACGTCCGTTGAAATGGCAGGAGCTTCCCCTGGGCCAGGGCGGCGTGCAGTGGGACGCATACCTGAAGGCCCTCCATGAAATCGGCTTTGACGGCTTTCTTACTATTGAGCGCGAATGCGGGGACATGCCGGAAGCGGACATTAAGCTGGCTGTGGATTTTTTGAATGAGCGGCTGGCGGTGCTGGGGCTATGAAGCCGCTGAGATGCCCCTGGCGGCTGATGGGGTTAATTTTCCTCATCCCTGCGGGGATTATGGCTGTTTTATTAGTGGTTTTCATTATTGTGCCCGTGGAGGTGGTGCCTGTTGTCTTTGCCATCCATGTGGTTTTGTGGACGGTGCTTGCCGGTGTGTTTCTTGGGATTTCTTTGCGAAGCGATAGGCGGTTGCGGCGGTTGAAAAATGAAGGCGAAGCCTTTGAAGGGGACATTGTGGATTTCCGACCCTTGGCTGGCGTGCGGATTATGCACTACCTCACCGCCCGGGCGGATTGCTCCTATGTAAATTTTCAGCAAAAAAAATGCCTGGTGCGTAGCCGGGCCTATTTATTGGACGGCGCGCCCCGGTTCAAGGGCTGGGCGCATTTGACGGCAAATATCTACGTCAACCGGGAAGACCCCCGGGATTATGCCGTGGAAATTACGGAAAAAAGTGACACGGGCGTTGGCGTAAACGCTGACTACGATTACAGGTAGGGTGGCATGGCGGATAAAATAAAAATATTTAAGCAATGGGTGGAGGACAGCGAGAATATTGTCTTCTTTGGCGGCGCGGGGGTGTCTACGGAAAGCGGTATACCCGACTTCCGCAGTGTGGACGGGCTGTACAGCCAGCACTTCGAGCATCCGCCGGAGGTTATGCTGTCCCGGAGTTTTTTCAACAAGCACCCGGAGAAATTCTTCCGCTTCTATAAGAATAAGCTCATCAACGAAGGTGTGAAGCCCAACACCACCCACACCACCTTGGCCGCGCTGGAGAAGGCGGGCAAGCTCCGCGCCGTCATTACCCAAAACATCGACGGCCTGCACCAGGCCGCCGGCAGTGTGACGGTCATCGAGCTCCATGGCTCCATCCACCGCAATTTCTGTGCCCATTGCAAAATACCCCACGGCATGGAGGCGATACAGGCCAGCCATCTCCCCCGATGCGAATGCGGCGGCGTCATCAAGCCGGATGTGGTCCTCTTCGAGGAGCAACTCAATTTCGACTTGTTGGACGCCGCCGCACAGTTTATCTCCCAGGCGCAGGTGCTGATTATCGGAGGTACGTCCCTGTCCGTATACCCCGCCGCCGGCCTGGTGAACTACTACCGGGGGGATAGGCTCGTCATCGTCAACAAAGACGCCACCGCCTATGACGACGGCGCGGACTTGGTGATACGGGAAGGGCTGGGCAGGGTTTTTGGCGCGATTTAGGGCGCGCTCCCACTACTTACGCCTTGCTGGTAAAATGGAAATTTTCTATCCGCACGGCGGGGATTAAGCCGATGCCCAGCCCCGAAACCTTCTCCCGCTCGCTGGAAATGGCGGTGATATGGCAGAAGGCGTCCAGCAAGCTTTCGGTGAAGCGGACGGTGGAAATGGGTGCGCCCAGCTTGCCGTCCTCGATGAGGAACGCGCCGTTGCGGGTCAGCCCTGTGATTTGCAGATTGCGGGGGTTGACGAAGTTGGTGTAGTGAAATTCGTTGACAAAGATGCCCTTTGGGGTGGAGGCGATAATATCCGCCAGGGACGAGGTGCCCGCTTCCACCAGCACATTCAAAGGAATGGCACCCATGCCGCCCCACATTTGCGCGCAGTGGCCGGTGGGCTTCACGCCGTGCTTGGCGGCGCGTTTGTTATCGTAGAGCAGATTTTTTACAATGCCCTTCTCGATGAGGGGCAGGGCTTGCCGGGGGTTGCTCTCCATGTCGAAGAAGAGGGGCTGTAGCTCGGGATGGCTCACGTCGTCGCGGATGGTCAAATTTTCGCCGAAGACCTTTTGCCCCAGCTTGCCCGCCGCGAAGGAGAATCCGTCGTCCACGGCTTTGGCGTTGAGTACATAGGCCATGAAGGTGAGCAAATCCCCAAAGGCCAGGGGCGACAGCACCACCGTGTGCGCACCCAGCTGGGCGGGGACGGGGTTGCGGGCGGCTTCGGCGGTGGCCTGGGCTTTTTTGAACTGGGCTATGATATCCGGGGCGGAAGTGTAGGAAATACACTCTCCGGCTCCGTCCGCGCCGTCGGCGTGGGTGACGACAGTGTTAAAGCTTACCTCGTCGAAGGCGGCGAAGCGGAATGCTCCCTTGCTGTCGCCCAGGGCCACGGTTTTTTGGTCAAGCACTAAGGCCCCCGAGGCGGTGTAGCCGTCTTTTACATGGCCCATGCCTTCCTTTATAAGGGCGGCGCGCCCGGCGGTGCCGAAGGACTGGGCCAGTGCGCCGCCGTTTGCCCGTTCCGGCACCGCTTCCTGGGAAAAGGGAAAGGCTTCAAATTCCCCCTCCGGTACATGGGCCAGCAAGGCGTCCGCGTCCTTGGCCAGCTGAGCCAGCCCCGCCTCGGTGAGGACGTTGGTGGAAGCGGTGGCCTCTTTTTTGCCGTTGAAGACGGTCAAGGCCACGCTGGTGTCGGTTATGGCCACGTTTTGGCTGATTTCGGACTTCGCGAAGCGGGTGGTGCCCTGTGCCGAGCCGTGAATGCGCACCTGGGCGTAGTTCTGGGTTTGCGAAGTCACGTTTTTTATCACTTGTTCCGCTGTTTTTTTATCTAACATCCTGCACACCTACCTTCACTTTTCTAAAGCGCGTGGGCGACGAGCCGTGGGAGACGCGCATCATTTGCATGGGCTGACCCTTGCCGCAGTTGGGCACGCCCACCAGCTCCCAGGTATCCGGGTTGCCCACGCCGTCACAGCTTGCCCAGAACTCCGTTGTCTTGCCGGAATAAATGGGGTTCTTGAACACGGCTCCCGTACGCTTGCCGTCCTTGATTTCGTGGGCGATTTCGCAAGCGAACTGGAAATTGTTGCGCAAATCGTCGATGCTCCAGCTCTTGTTTTCGTCGAAGATAAAGCCGTATTCGATGCCCGCGATGAGCTCCTCAAGGGTTTTGTCGCCGGGGAGCATATTGATATTGGTCATGCGCACGATGGGCAGGTTGCGCCAGCCGTCGGAGATGCCCGCGCCGCCGGAATTTTGCCCGATGGCCTGGGCATAATCCCGGGAGGTTTGAAAGCCCGTAAATTTCCCCTTGTCGATGAGGGTGATGCATTGGGCGGGCACGCCCTCGTCGTCGTAGGCGAAGGTGCCCAGCCCGCCGGGGCAATGGGCGTCCGCCACGATGGTGACATGGGTTGAGCCGTAGATGAGCGGGTCTTTTTCCCGGGCAGAGCCCGCCGCCGGATAATCCCCGGTTGTGAGGAAACTGCGCCCCGCGAAGGCCGCCTCGCTCCCCAGTACCCGGTCCAGCTCCGTGGGGTGCCCCACGCTCTCGTGAATCTGCAAGAACATTTGCCGTGGGGTCAGTATCACGTCAAACTCGCCGCTGGGGCAGTCCGGGGCCTCGATGATGGCGGCGGCCTCCTGTGCCAGGCCGTGGGCGCGGTTGGGCAAGTCCATGGCCACAATGCCTTCAAAGCCGCCACGTACCACGTTGATATATTTCCGGGTCTGGGTGTCCGTTTCGGAGATAACCGTCGCCTCGATGCGGGCGGTACACTGGCAAAAGTCCTGCTGGATGTAGCTCCCGTCCGTGTCGGCGAAAATTACCCCGTCACTGCGGAAATCGAGGTTCATGCCGGTGCGGAATTTCATGGGTGTCGCGAAGCTGTGCGTCTCCCACACGCCACGGATGGCCTTTTCGCATTGTTGCAAAATCTCCAGCTTCTCCGCCATGGGCACGGCGAAGGGGTCGGTTTTTACCTCGGTTGCGTACGTGCCCTGGGCGGGCTTTTTCTCGTCCAATTGGGCTGGATTCTTCAGCAGGGTCTGGCTGGCTTTGGCGATGTCGTAGGCTTGCCGGACGACATTTTCCATATCCTCCAGCACATTGCCCGCGGCAAAGCCCAAGGCCCCGCCGGCGTACACCCGCACGCCGTAGCCCATACTGCGGCTCCGGGCCGTGTTCGTCACCAGACCATTTTCCATACGCAGATTTTCACTGCGGATGTCCTTCACGCGCACGTCGGCAAAATCCGCGCCCAGTGCGCACGCCAGCTTCATTGCGGCTGTCAACTGCTCCTTCATGTACTCACTTCCTTTATTTTTTAATTGTCACGATTTCTTGCGTTTCATCCGAACGATACGCGTTCTCCAGCAACTGCGTCAACGCCAAGGCCATGTTTATATCAAATAAAATCGGCGTACCCCGGGTGATGCCGTCCAGCCACATGCGCAATGGGTCGGGCAGTTTTTCCGGCAGGGCATCCGGTGCGCGCCATGCCTGGTTGTTGCCCTTTGTGCGGATTTTGATGTCTGTGCCCATGGAAATCACCGCGCCCTCGGTGCCCAGCAATTCGAAGCACCCGGCGTCGAAGGGGGAGATAAAGGAGGTCTCCACCACGGCAATGGCCTTGTTTTCAAATTCCACCACGCTGACGGCGTTGTCGTCCCCGGCGGGGGCCAGGGTGGTGTTAAAAACCGAAGCCACCCGGCCGGGCTTGCCCAGCAGATAGGCCGCCACATACAGGGGGTGACAGCCCAAGTCCATCATGGCCCCGCCGCCGGATTTTTCCATATCGTACCAATGCGGAGGGAGCCAGCCCCCCAGCGTGCCGTTGTGGGCATTGCGGAAGCGCAGGTAGTGGATTGCCCCCAGCTGTTTATGGTCGATAAGCTGTTTACACAGCAGATACAGCGGATTGCACAAATGCGGGTAGGAGATGCAAAACGTGACGCCGCTTTCCGTCACGGCATGGGCAATGGCTTCGCATTCCTCCAGGGTGACGGCCAGGGCTTTTTCCGTGAAGATATGCTTGCCCGCCTTCGCCGCCGCCACGATAACCTCCCGGTGGGCCGTGGTGGGGGCGTCCACGACTACGGCGTCCACGTCCTCGCGCCCCACGGCCTTGTATAAATCCGCCTCGAAGGCCACGCCCATATCCTTGGCCCAATTGGCCCCCCGCACCGGGTCCTCGTCCCATACGCAGGTAATTTCCGCGTCGGGTTGCGCGGCGATAAATTTCGCGTACCCTTCCGCGTGTACATGCCACTTTGACAGCATGAGAATCCTAACCATTCACATCACCTCAAAAAATTATTTCTACAGGTTCGCCAGTAAAAAGGCGAATAAATCCGCCCATTCCTCGATGAATTTCGCCACGGGCTTGCCGTGGCCGTGGCCCGCAGAGACCTCTATACGCACCAGCAGGGGGCTTTCCCCCGCGTCCGCGCCTTGCAAGGTGGCGATAAATTTCCGCGCCTGACCTGGCACCACCCGGTCGTCGGTGTCGGCGGTCATCACCAAAGTGGGGGGATAGGCGGCGTTCATTTTCACATTGTGCAAGGGCGAGTATTTGTATAGGAAGGGAAAATGCTCGGGATTGTCGGCACAGCCGTATTCCCCCGTCCAGTACCGCCCGGCGGTGAAATGGTGGTAGCGTAGCATATCCAGCACCGGCACCGCCACAATGGCCGCGCCAAACAAATCCGGCCTCTGCACCAGGCAAGCCCCGGTTAATAAGCCGCCGTTGGAGCGGCCATAGATGCCCAAGTGGGGCGTGGCCGTATATTTTTCCCGAATCAGATACTCCCCGGCGGCGATAAAATCGTCAAAGACATTTTGCTTGTTGGCCAGCATTCCCGCGTTGTGCCACGCCTCGCCGTATTCCGAGCCGCCCCGCAGACAGGCCGCGGCATAAATCCCGCCTTTTTCCAGCCACGCCAGCAAGGCCGCCGAAAAGGTAGGCGCGATGGCGATGTCGAAGCCCCCGTAGCCATATAACAAAGTGGGATTCTTCCCATTGCGGGCCAGCCCCTTTTTGGCGGTGATGAACATGGGCACCTGGGTGCCGTCCTTGGAGGGATAGAAAATTTGCGTGGTTTCGTAGTCGCCGAAGGGGAAGGAAATCTCCGGGGCGAACCATACCTGGGGCTTCTCGCCGGAGAAATCGTGGCGGTACACCGTAGCCGGGCTCAAATATCCGCTAAACTGGATGAAAAATTCCGCTCGGTGCTGCTTGCCGGAGAGCCCCACCACGGAGCCGGGGCCGGGCAGTTCGATTTCGCGCACCAACTCGCCGCAGGGTGTAAACAGCTTTAATTTGTTTACCGCGTGTTGCAGATAGCAACACAGAATGTGATTGTTGACCATCCGCGCCCATTCCAACGCCTCCCCCTGGTCGGGGATAATGTCGCGCTCATTTTTGGCACCCTCGGCACGCAGGTCGTAGCCGATAATCTTCCCGAAGGGCGCGTCCTTCTGGGTGAACAGGTATGCTGTATCGGCTATCACGCCCACCACATCATACCCCTCGTCGAAATTGTCCGCGATGGGTAGCCAGGGCGCGTCCACCGCGTCCATCGGCTTGAAATGCAACTGGTTTTTAAACAGCGTGCTGTAGCTCGTGGCCATGAACAGCCATTTCTTGTCCTCGTCGGCTCGGGCGTAGAAGTCCCAATCCGGGTGGGCCGGGTTGTTGTGTATGATTGTATCCCCGTCCTGGGTCTGCCCCAGCTTGTGCAGGCACACCATGGCGTTGCGGGCCTCCAGCTTCAGCACCGTGTCCACGTCCTGGGCGGGATAGCGGGAATAAAAAAACCCGCTCTCGTCGGGTAGCCAGGTTATGCCGCTAAACTTCACATGATGCAATACATCGGGCAAATCCGCCCCCGTGCGCAAGTCCAGTACCTTGATTTGTTGCCAGTCAGACCCGCTGACGGAAAGGCTGTAGGCCAGATAGTTCCCCTGGGGGCTAAAGTCCCAAACGGAAACCGCCACCGTGCCCTCCGCGCTCAACACATTGGGGTCGAGGACGACTTCGCCCCGGGCATCGGGTGCGTCCACACGGTACAAAACCGACTGGTTTTGCAAGCCGTCGTTGCGCCATGCATAGTATTTCCCCGCCACATACTCCGGCGTTGCGCACCGGGGATAGTGCCAGAGCTCCGTCAGGCGGTCTTTAAAGCCCTGCCGTGCGGGATGCCCGCTCATATACCCTTCAAAGTGCCGGTTCTGCGTTTCTATCCACGCCTTCACCTCGGGGGCGGTGTCGTCCTCCAGCCAACGGTAGGGGTCGGCCACGGGGGTGCCGTGATAATCGTCAATGACAAGGGCACGGCGGGTGCTGGGACGTTGTTGCACAGCAATCACGCTCCTATATTTTTATATATTGGGATAAGATTCTGGCTATTTGCGTTTTGTCGATGGGCTTGGTGATGAAGCCGTCAAAGCCGATTTTGATAAAGGATTCCTCGCTGATGGTAACGGTGTCGGCGGTAAGGGCGACGATGGGTAAGTGGTATCCGTTCTTGCGTAGGTGTTGTGTCACCTCCACCCCATTCATTTCGGGCATCATATAATCCATGAAGATAAGGTCATACACATAGCCGGCCTCAATTTTTTCAATGGCCTCGCGCCCGCTTTGCGCCAGGTCCACGCCGATGTCGTAGGTTTCCAATATACCTTCCGCCACATATAGGTTGACCTCCACATCGTCCACCACCAGCACGCGCCCGTTTTTTGCGTCCTTGCAGTTGTCGCAGGTGTCTATTTTGTGGTCGTCATAATGCAACTGGCACAAATCCTCGATGATATCCCTGTCAAGTACCCGCTTGTCCACAATTTTCTGGGGCAGACGCACAGTGAAATGGGTGCCCTCGTTTTGCTTACTCCGCACCGATATGTCCGCGTTCAAGAGCATGACCAGACGATGGGTAATGGCCAGCCCCAGCCCCGTCCCCTCTATGGTGATGCCGTCGCGCTCGGGCACAAAGCGGGTGTAGTCGTTGTACAATTTGCTCAATTGCTCCTCGCTCATGCCGTAGCCCGTGTCGCTTACGGATATAATCAGCATTGTGTTGCCCTCATCCAAGGGCTCACAGCGTACCTGAAGCACCACCTTGCCCGCGTCTGTGTATTTGAAGGCGTTGGAAAGCAAATTATTCATGATTTGCTTGATTCGAAGCAAATCCCCGTGCAGGACAACGGGAATATCGCCCTCTATTTTTAATATAAATTCGATGGGCTTTTTATTTATGCGTATGATATTGAGTTGAACGGCCTCGTTTATCATGGCGGCCACATCGTAATCGACGGGCTTTATTTTCATATTCCCCGATTCGATTTGGGTTATGTCCAAGATGTCGTTTACAAGGGCCACCAGCATTTGGCTGGAGGAATATATTTTATTGAGCTTGACGGTAACGTCGTGGGGCAGGGCCTTATTTTCCATCAAGATATCGGTTATACCCATAATGGCGTTCATGGGCGTGCGGATTTCATGGCTCATGTTGGCCAGAAAGGAGGTTTTGGAGCGATTGGCCGCTTCCGCCACTGCCGCGGATTTGATTAAATTGCGTTGCAAATTGATAATCTTTATCTGGTTGCCCACCCGTAGCCTTACCACCGTGGTGTCGAAGGGCTTGCGGATATAGTCCACCGCGCCGGCCAGAAGTCCCTCGCGCTCGCCGTCGTTCATCCCCGTAATAAACATGACGGGGATGTGTGCCGTTTTGTCGTTTTTTTGTAGCTTGTTGAATATATCAAAGCCATTCATACCCGGCATAATAATATCGAGCAAAATTAAATCGGGCTGGGCTTCTTTTGCTTTTTCCAGCGCGGCGGAGCCGTCCTTTATGGCGAAAATCCTATACTCGTTGCGCAGGATGTGGGTCAGCTCCATCAGATTGGATGCGTTGTCGTCTACGATGAGCAAGGTGTTTTTTTCTGTCATCTCTAAACCCTCTCCCTTAAAATTTTCAGTTCCCTCGCCGCGTCGGTAAAGTTAAAGTCCTCCAATTGGAGTATAAGGGGTTCACTGCCTTGTATCCGGCGCAACTCGTCGATATAGCCCAGGCATTCCGGGTCGCTGTCGTCGATAATCGGCGCGACTTCGTCCAGGATTTTGCGTGACGCCTCGCCGTCGAGGTATACGATGTTGGGGTCAGCCTCCACCACAAGGGGCGACAATTCGGCCAAAACAGACTCAAGTTCTGTTTCCAGGGTGCGCAGGGGTATTGATATATCGCGCCCCGCCCCGTCACGCAACAGATGCTCCATTTCGCCTGCGGCCTTTTGTAAGGGGGTTTTTTTAAGCTGTCCGGCATTGCTTTTCAATGTATGCGCCATCCGGTGCGCCTCCACAAAATCGCCACGCGCAATGGCCTCCGATATCTCGGCGAATTTGTTTTGGTTACTCTTCACAAAGCGGGCAATCAAATTTTGCTGGAGCGCGTTATCCGCTTCGTGCTGTTGGTCTTTCCCGTGCTCGTGCCAGCCCAGCGGCTCAAAATATTTAACGAGGCAACGCCACAGCTCATGGGAGGAAAAGGGCTTGCCCAGGCAGTCGCTCATGCCCTTTTCCTTGTAAAGCAAGCGGTCGTGAACCATGACATTGGCCGTAAGCGCGACAACGGGCACCCCCGTCTCGAATGCCAGAATCCTTTCCAACGCCTCCAGCCCGTCCATCACCGGCATATGTATATCCATGAAAATCAAATTAAACATAGGCGCGCCACTGTCTACGCGCTCGCGTACCTTTTCCACGCCGATTTTCCCATTTTCCGCCACCACGGTTTTTATGCCGACGCTGGCCAGCTGTTCGCACACCACCTGCTGGTTCAACACATTGTCTTCACATATCAATACCTCGCCGGAAAATTCGGGCTTTTTCATGTCATGGGACTCGATGATGTCCGCCGTCCCTTCGTCACTGCTTACGGCCATGGCTTCGAAGGTCAGGGTAAAGCTGAACTTGCTTCCCACCCCGGGGGTGGATTCCACTTCCAGCTCTCCGCCCATCAGCTCAATCATGTTCTTGGTAATGGAAAGACCCAGCCCCGTGCCCCCGTATTTACGCTTCGTGCCCGATTCGGCCTGGGTAAAGGGGGAGAAGACCCGCTTTAATTGCGCCTTTGTCATGCCGATGCCGCTGTCCTTCACTTCCAGAAAAATGGTTATGCTGTTTTCGCTTTCGTGCTTTACGTCAGCCAATAGCTTGATGATGCCCGTGTTGGTAAACTTTACGGCATTGGAGAGCAGATTCATAAGTACCTGCTGTAGCTTGGTGGGGTCACCCAGGGGTACCTTTCCAAGGGAGGGCTCTGCGTAGAAATGCAGATTCAAATTCTTCTCCAGGGCCTTGGGGGTAATGGCGGCGCGGCAGTTGGAAAATATCGTTTGCAAATTAAAGGGGATTTTTTCCATTTCTATTTTGCCCGACTCAATTTTGGCTAAATCCAGGATGTCGTTAATGATTTGCAACAGCCAGTGCGAGCTGTCCCTTATTTTGCTTAAATAATCGCGGGTAGTGGGGGGGATGTTCCCGCCCAGCGCGAGCTCGGAAAAGCCCACGATGCTGTTCATCGGGGTGCGGATTTCGTGGCTCATGGTGGCAAGGAAATCGGATTTGGCACGGCTGGCGCGGCGGCGTTCGTCGCCGGAGATGACCAGAGCCATAATGTCGCCCAGAGAGGAGGCATAGGTCTGCTCCTCGATGGTCCACACGCGCTTCCGGGGATATTTTTCGCTGTATTCCTGCTCAAAGCCAATGATGCCAAAGAGGATGCCGTCGATACGGACAGGCGTTTCCAGCAAAGCACACAAGCCTTTTTTATAACTCTCGGGCATTTCCAGGTCTTGGCTGGCGTTGTCAACAATAATCAGGCGTGCGGATTGTAGCTGTTTTGTATAAATGGGCTGGTTTTCTATACTGTAATCGTCCAAAATGGTACTTGTCCCCGTCTGTGCGTTGTACATATATACATTTTCCAGCCCCGTTTCACATACCTTCAGCTTCCAAACGCTGACGCGCTGTACATCCAGGGCCACGGCGGCTTCCTTCATGATAAGGGCCATGGCGGTATACACATCCTCGGCGAAGGTATCTGGAAACTGGGTAATCTTTGCCAGGGATTTACTCAATGCCCTCGCGTATTCATAGTTCTTTTGAATGGTCTGCTCCAGCTCCTTGCGGCGGGTGATGTCGCGCCCAATGCCCACAAGGCCGATGATTTCCCCGTCCCGCACCAGCGGGGTCTTTATGGTTTCATATATGTCCACGGTGCCTTCGATGTAGGGCTGGGCATCCTCCTCGGTGATGGTCGCGCCTGTTTTAATTACCTTCTCGTCGGCCTCGCGCATCCTCAAGGCGTCATCGTAGCTAAACCCGATGTCAAACTCCGTCTTGCCGTGTATTTCCCTGCCTTCCAGGTCAAATAGCTTGGCGAAGGCTTGGTTGTGGTGGGCGATACGGTAATTCAAATCCTTTACGAAAATAACGTCCGGGATGGTATCCAGCAAAGAAGTAATAAGCGCGGCCTGCGCCTCCAGCTCCCGGGTGCGTGCCTCCACCAGCTCGTTTAGCTTCTTGCGCATACTCCGGCTGCGAAAATATAAGACAATAAAAAAAATAATGGCAATAACAGCTATCGCCACCAAAATATCGACAAACCCGTCCCGAAAGGTTGTATATGCTTGATAATATGTATCCGCGCTCGTCATACCCATCCCACCAAACCGCATTCCATGCAGTTTAGTGTATCACAGATGCTTCGTAAATTCCACCATGTTCCCCCTAAAACGCAATGGAAGCATATTCCGGTGCAGTTTGGGGTTCTTCCGCGCATCAATGGCGGCGGTATTAAAATATGTCACCCACAGGTGCTGGATGCTTTCTTCATTTCCGGCCAGGTCGGGGGGACGGCTCCCGGGGGCGATATCCACGAAGGTATATTCCAGCCCATTGTATACCACGGCCTTGTTGTGCCGCTTGTCGTGGATGACCCAGCTTTGCTCCATCATGCGGTCGCAAAAATGCTCGGCCAAAGGGAGCAGTACATGATGCACCGGGGTGATGGCGCAGTAATAGATGCCCTGCTGTGTCTGCGCGAAACGGCAAAAGCCCGTCAACAGGTGGGCCTCCCGCCCCACCTCCCGCGCCAGCTTGTGTATGCGCAATACAAAATTATGGTGCATATGACTGTCCACCAGATGCCCCACCTTGAAGCCAAACACGATATATTCAAGCAACTGCATATACCTATCCGCCGCGTCGGCCAGAAAGGAAAGATATACCCGCCGCGCCGCGTCGGCAGAGATTTTTTTCCGCAGGGCCTTTTCCACCTTCCGCGCCTTGGCGTCGTTGGAGACGACAAAAAACTCCTCCTGGGTGAGGGCGGGCTGAACCTCGTCCTCGGCCTGGATGGAGCGGGGGAGGATACCTTCATGGTAATAGGCGTACACCACGCACAAAAAACCCTCGAAACTACCGTCGAAGAGGATATCCCGCTCCCTACGCATGGGCCACGTCAGACAAGGTAAGCTGGGAGTAGGGGCCCACACTGCGGTTGTCGGTCAGGCGCAGTTCAATGGACTCGGGGTGAAAGGAGATTTTCTCCGCCATTTTCCCGTTGCAGGTTACAAAATACCGGGCCCGCTTCAGCACGATGCCCATTTTCTTTAAATGGGTGAAATCCAGCCGGTTCACCCGCCGCGCCTTGACGATACGCTCGGCGGAAATTTGCCCGATGCCGGGTACCCGCAACAGCATCCGGTAATCCGCCGTATTCACCTCCACGGGAAATTGCTCCAGGTTGCGCAGGGCCCAGTGGCATTTCGGGTCCAGATGCAGGCTCAAATTTTCTTCCTCGGTTTTAAACAGCTCCCCCGCGCTAAAGCCATAGAAGCGCAACAGCCAATCGGCCTGATACAGCCGGTGCTCCCGCATGAGGATGGGCCCAAAGGCCGTATTTGTCAGCCCCGTCCCCGTATCAAAGGCAGGCGTGCCGGGCGCGGCGGGAAGCAAGGCATCGTTCCCCACGGGTATATAGGCGGAATAGAATACCCGCCGCAAGCCATACCCCTTATACAGCCCCTGGGCCAGATGCACGATTTTGCTGTCGGCCTCCGGGGTCGCGCCCACAATAAGCTGGGTGCTTTGCCCCGCCGGGACAAAGGGCGCGGCATTCCTGAACCGGGTCGCCTCCTCCTTGGCCTGAATGATGCCCTCCCGTACATATTTCATGGGGGACAAAATCCCTGCCTTACTCTTGTCGGGCGCGAGTACGGACAGGCTCTTTTCCGAGGGCAATTCAATGTTCACGCTCATCCGGTCGGCCAGCTGACCCAATCGTTGTATCAGGGCAGTATCCGCGCCGGGAATAGCCTTCACATGGATATAGCCATTGAAGCGATATTCCCCCCGCAGTAACGCCAGGGCTTTAATCAGCATCTCCATAGTATAATCCGGGCTCTTTATCACCGCCGAGCTTAAAAACAGCCCCTCGATATAGTTGCGCCGGTAAAACTGCATGGTAATATCGGCCACCTCATGAGGTTGCATAGATGCCCGGGGTATGTCGCTACTGCGGCGGTTCACACAGTACTGGCAATCGTATTCACAATAATTATTTATCAGCATCTTCAAAAGGGAAATGCAACGCCCGTCGGCGGTAAAGCTGTGGCAAATCCCGCAAGCCTCGGCACTGCCCACCGCCCCGCGCTTGCCCTTGCGGGTCAGCCCGCTGGAAGTACAGGCCACATCATACTTCGCCCCTTCGGTAAGGGTCTTCAAGCGTTGTGAAAAATCCATATAAAGCCCCCCACAAAAAATCCCATCCGCGCCACTTTGTTCGCATCCGCGGGGAGAGTGTAACACATTTATAGCGTTTGTCAAACGAATGTTCTTGCCGAGGGTGGGCGGGGCCCCCATTTCATTTATGGTACACGTATTGACATATAGAACATATGTGCTATACTGCTCCCGTAACAGCCCCAAGGCCACCGATTGCCAAGGACGGGTTTTGCCAACTCAGGGAGGGGAG
>WQSR01000001.1 GCA_009787785.1 Defluviitaleaceae bacterium | reverse complement strand
CCGGAGGGCGTACCAGTGACGCGGGAAGGTTTCCGCTTACCTCGTGGGCGCATGGCGCAGCGCGTGTCCGGGCCCCTGGGGGGCGTTTCCGGCGCAAGCGTGACGCTTGAACTTCCCGGCGGGGGGATATTATTTCCAGGCTCCCTAAAATATAAGGCGGTCAGGGCACTAGCTTTCATTTTATACGGATTTATCCTGAAAATAATACGCGATATTTTTCCCATGGTCGGCGCAACGCTCCAAATCCGATACCATGCCTACAAAGGCGACGCCGCCACGGGGGTCGCTTTTTTCGTGCTTTAGGCGTTTGATATGGTTCTCGGTGTAGTGTTTATCCAGGGCGTTGACCCGGTCCTCGGTGTCGAATATCTGTTGCAGATGGGCCTCCGAGCGGTTCTCGAAGGCTTGCAGTACGAGGTTGAGCATGGAGATGACCTCGTTGGCCATGGTGGCCAGCTCCTCCATGGCGATGGGGGACAGGCGGGGTTTGCGTTTTTTCTTGGTGCGGGTATCGTAGCCCACGATGTTTTCCGCGTGGGCGGCCACCCGTTCGAAATCGGAGGCGATGTAGAGCAGTGTGCTTAGCCGTTTCATGTCGGCGGCGGATTCCACCTGCTCCAGTTCCATGAGGAGGGAGGTGATTTGCTTGTTGAGGTAATTTACCGACGACATCCCCTCCAGCACGCCGGTCTTTTTTTCCTCGTCCCCTGTAATAAAAGCCTCCACGGCCAGCTCCAGATTAATAACCGCCATGGTGCCCATGCGGTGGAGCTCCTTGAAGGCTTGCTCGATGACGGCGGCGGGGGTTTGGGTGCCGGAATGGTTGATATACACCAGATGCTTGGCGTCCACCCACTGGGTGCGCTTGGGCATGAGCTTGTACATAAGGGCGGCCAGACGATTGACAAAGGGTAAAAAAGCGAGGGTCAAGGCCAGCTTGAAGAAGGTATAGAACATGGCGATTTGGGTCGCGCCATAGCTCCAGGTGTGGGTGAAGAAGGCCAAAATACCCGGCGCGGCGGAAATCAACACACCGAAAACCACCACGCCGATGGAAACATAAATTAAATTGGCCAAGGCCGCCCGTTTGCTCTCGCGCTTACCTGCAAAGGAGGCGATGAGGGCAGTAACCGTCGTGCCCGCGCTGATGCCCAGCACCAGATAGGCCGCCGTGGCAAATGCGATATCCACACCCTGGACATACAATGTCACCAAAATCCCCGTGGCCGCCGTAGAGCTTTGAATCACCGCAGTGAAAACAAAGCCCGCCATTATCGCCAAAAAGGGATTGCTAAAAACCGTGAGCATGGAGCGGAAGCCCTCGGTATCGGCGAATGCCCGCAAGGGCCCGCCCATCACCGAAAGGCCGAAGAATAAAATCCCAATGCCCAAAAAAATAAAGCCGAAATCCTTCAGCCCTTTTTTCCGCACAAATAAATAAATAATAATTCCGGTGAAAATCAGCATGGGCGCGACGGCGGTGATGCCCGGAAAGCTGAACAAATGCGCCGTGACAGTTGTTCCGATGTGGGCACCCATAATCAGCGTAATCGCCTGGGAGAGGGTCATGAGCCCGGAATTGATAAAGCCCACGGCCATCACCGACGTAGCCGTGGAGCTTTGGATGACCACCGTAACCAGCGCGCCCACCCCCACCCCCAGAAAGCGGTTGGCGGTGGCGCGCTCGATGGCCGTGCGCATTCGGTTTCCGGCCAGCTCCTCCAGGCCGTCCATCATCATTTTCATGCCGTAGAGGAAGAGCCCCAGCCCACCGAAGACGAGGAATATGTGGGTTATCGTATCATTCATATTTATACCGTTATTGCAGGCCAACCGCCTTGCGTAGCTGGGCGATAAACGCCTCCGGCTCGTCTGTTATAATGGAATGGCCGGAATTATCGAACACATGCAGGGTAGCTTTGCCCGCCATGTCCTGTAAAGACTGCTTTGTCCATTCAAGGGGGACGATTGCGTCCTTCGCGCCCTGCAACATGATAATGGGGCATTGTATTTTGCCCAGCCGCCCGGTGCCCCGGCTATGGGGCGTGTCCTTGTCTGTCATGTTAAATGTCAATAGCGCGTAGTCAATGTCCACCAGGCTTTTTTGTTTCATGGTGGCGTCCAAAAGCAACTCATATTCATCGGGGCTGGGTTGTTTTACGTTGTAAATTGCCATGTCAAACAACCCGCGCACAAAGGCCCGGTCGCCTGTGGCGTAGGCGTTTAGCAAGGGCAAAACCTGAACGGGGTCTGCCGCAAGCTCTGCTTTGTCTTTGTAGGGCTCAGTCAAAATCGGATTGCCTGTGGCGTCCTTCTTGAATATAGGATACCCCGTAACAGGCACCGAGCCCAGCAAGATGACGTTTTCCACGCGGCCCGGAAGTTCTGCGGCCAACTCCAGAGCCACGCCGCCCCCCGTTGACCACCCCAAAACCTGAAATGATTGTATGCCCACTTCGTCCGCGAAGGCGGCTACATCCAAGGCCAACTCATGCAACGAGTCAAAAGGCGCGTTGTATGTGCTCTCACCCAGGCCGCGTAAGTCGGGCGCGTATACGGTAAAATCCTTTGCGAGCACCTCCATGATGGCGTGCATGTGCACCGATGAAGACATGTTGCCGTGGATAAGAATAATTACCTTCTCGGCACTTCCGCTCTTTCGATAAGCGATACGCTCACCGGTTGAAACATGGGCAAAGCTTACGGGATAGAGGTTCATTTTAATCATCCTTTCTTAGTATACGATTCCTTTTTTGCTGTCGCGGATGCGCAGTATCAGCTTCACTGCTTCCACGAAGAATACCTGTACAACAGCCAACGCACCCATGATGAGCCAGTGGGTGCCGCTCACGTGCACCACGCTGAAAATGCTCATCAGGAAGGGATTGAGGGCAACGAAAACCGAGAAGGCGAAGGCCCCGATGACGGTGAAGAAGATGCCCTTATTCGTGGTAAATCCGGCCTGGAAAATGGAGAGCTTGGTGCGTGTGTTGAAGATATCAATGAGAGACGCCCAGCTCAGCACCATAAAGGCCATGGTGATGCCTACGGCGAAATCCCCTTCACGCAAGCCGGCAAAGGTACCGTCCCACACGCCGAAGCCGGCGGTATGGGGCAGGAGATAGGAGCCGATTACAAAGGCCGCAAGGGTTAAAATGGAGAACGAAACGGCGCGCAGGCCGATGAACAAGCCCACCCGGTTGGCGAAAACCCCGGAGCCCTTGGGCAGGGGCTTGCGCTTCATCACGCCGGGCTCGGGCCTTTCGAAGGCCAGGAAAAAGCCGGGGATGCCGTCATAAACCACGTTGATAATCAAAATCTGCATGGCCGTAATCGGCGAAATCCCGATGACCAACATGCCCAGCAACAGCACGAAGATTTCCGCGAAGTTGACACCCAGCAGGAACTGGATAATCTTGCGGATATTGTCATAGGATGTGCGCCCCTCGGCGATGGCGTCCACTATGGTGGCAAAATTGTCGTCGGTGATGACCATGTCGGCGGCGTTCTTTGAAACCTCCGTCCCGGTGATGCCCATGGCCGCGCCCACATCGGCGGCCTTGAGGGCGGGGGCGTCGTTCACGCCGTCGCCGGTCATGGTGACAACGGCGTTATGATAATTCCAGGCCCGCACGATGCGGAGCTTATCCTCGGGGCTGACCCGGGCATATACAGAGATGCCGCGTACCCGGGCGTTCAAATCCGTTTCGCTCATGGCGGACAATTCGTTGCCTGTCACGGCTATGTCGCCGTCCTGGTAGATGCCGATTTCACGGGCGATGGCGATGGCGGTGGCCTTATGGTCACCGGTAATCATCACGGTTTTGATGCCCGCTTCCTTGGCCCGGGCCACGGCGTATTTGCTTTCGGGCCGGGGCGGGTCAATCATACCCACCAGGCCCCGCAACTCCTGGCCGCTTTCCAGGGCCTCTTCGCTCAAATCCGTGGGCTTGTGCGCGAATTTCTTCACAGAAATGGCGATAACGCGCAGAGCCCGCTCCGCGAAGGAATCGTGTATGGCGGTGGCCCGTTCCAGCAAGCCGGGGCATTTGTCCCAATCCACGGGAATCCGGTCGAAAGCCCCCTTCGTGACGGCGATATAGCCCTCCTCGGTACGGTGTACCGTGGTCATGCGCTTGCGGCCGGAATCGAAGGGCAGTTCATGTACCCGGGGATAATCCCGCTCGGCCTCTACCCGGTTGATGCCCAAATCGTGCAACAGCCGGATAATGGCAATCTCCGTGGGGTCGCCGATGACATGCTCATCCTCGTCGCCGTGGACTTCTATGGTGGCGTTGCTACAGGAGGCCAGCAAGCCGATGAGCTTGCGCTGGTCAGCGTTGAAATCCTTCTCCTTGACGGTGATGGGGTCGTGGTCTACATGCCATGCCTTCTGGATGACCATTTTGTTCATGGTCAACGTGCCGGTTTTGTCGGAGCAAATCACCGAGGTGTTGCCCACGGTTTCCACGGCGGGGATTTTGCGGATAATGGTCTTTTTATTCACCATGTTCCACACGCCGTAGGAGAGAATCATGGTGACGACGATGGGCAATGTCTCCGGCACGGCGGCCACACCCAAGGCCACCGCCAGCAAGAGCATGTAAATGGGGTCATTCTGCCACAAAACAAGCCCCACCAAAAACATAGCCACACCGGAGAGCAACGCGATGACGGAAATCCGCTTCGCCAGCTGCTTCAAGCGGAGCTGTAAGGGGGTGAGCATTTTCTTGGTATTGTTCAGCATCCGGGCGATTTTGCCCATTTCCGTTTCCATGGCGGTTTCCGTCACCACCACAAGGGCGCGCCCTCCCGTCACCAAACAGCCCGAGTACACCATGTTTATCCTGTCCCCCAGGGGCACGGTTTCGGTAATCACCGCATGGGGGTCTTTTTCCACGGGCTGGCTCTCGCCGGTGAGGGCCGCTTCCTCCACCTGCAAGGAGCTGGCCTCGATGATGCGCCCGTCGGCGGTAATCACGTCCCCGGCGTTAAGCTCCACCAAGTCACCGGGCACCAGCTGGTTGGCTTCGATGATTTGCTTCACGCCGCCCCGGATAACCGTGGTCTTGAAGGCGTTCATTTTCTTCAAGGCTTCCAGGGCTTTCTCCGCCTTGCTTTCCTGATACATGCCCAGCACCACGTTGATGACCACAATGGACAATATCACCACCACCTTGGCCCAGTCGCTGGCGGTGCCGGTGCCATCCCGTTGGTTCATCACCGCCGCAATGGCGGCGATAACCGAGGCGGCTATCAATATCATGGTGGGGATTTCCGTCAAATGGTGGAGGATTTTCTGGAAGAAGGTTTCCTTTTTCTCCTCCTCAAATTCGTTCAGCCCGTATTCTTGCTGACGGGCCTTAATCTCGTCCGCGCTCAAGCCCTGAGTGGGATTCGCACCCAAGGTGTGGAGTACGTCCTTGATGTTTTCCGTTACCCATTTCATAGGGAGGCTCCTTTATATTTACTTTTTAGGGAATGCAATTGCTTTCGCATCTCGTTGAAGCTGGGAGAAGCATTTTTGCTGACATCCATGAACGGGCTAATTTTTTCCGCCCATGCATATTTTTCCACCCCAACCTGTCCTTTTTTTGAAAGTTCGATGCGTCCACCTTTGTATATGGCATCCGCAAGCAGCTCCCATGTGCCGCATATTGAATCGTTTTCGTAACGATTCAATATGTACTCCTTTGCATTGGGGTATGCCTTTCGTATCGCGGCCAAGTCGCCCAGATACCATGCCTCAAATTCTTCGACGGCAAGGCAAAAAAGTGTATCTTTTGGTTTTTTAGTGCAAGAATTTAATAAGCTTTCTAACTGTGCCATGAACGCCATGTAATCCCTACTATCCAAATCGCAAATAATCACGATAACGCCACAATCGGGTGTTCTGCCATAACCGTTTATTAATTTTGGCAGTTGGTCAAGTAGTATCCGCTTGCGTGCATCTGTTTTAGGTTTTAGGCCCTTGGGCAGGTGGCCATTACCTTTATATGGAAATATCCTAAATGTGTCGGTATCACCAAGAAGCTTTGGTGCAAGCACTTCCATTGCTTTTTTCCCGGAGGCATCTTCCACTAAAAATTCAAAATGCATTAACCCTGGCCTCCCTCCAAATAGTCGCTGTACCATAACCCGCCTAAAGGTAGGTCTTCCTTTACCAACCCTTTAACAATGGGGTCATCACTGGCGCGTCTGATTGTAGAGAAGCCATCCGCTCCTTTTTCCAGTATCCATACCTCTTCTGGCGTCAACGCATCTAAAAAATAGGGTTGATGTGTCGTGACAAATATTTGGGATTTGACTTTTCTTTCCGTGACATGGGTACGGAATTGGTTGGCCAGCGTTTCCAGCAATTTGTGATAAAGGCCGTTTTCTGGTTCTTCGATGCAAAGAAAGGGGCGGGGTTGCGGGTCAGCCAATAATAATAAATAAGCAAAAACCTTTAATGTGCCGTCCGACATTTGCTGTGCTGAAAAGGGATTGGCAAAGCCGCTTTCATTAAATCGTAAAAGCAAACGGCCATCGGGCATGGCTTCGGTTGATATTTTGTCTATCCCCGGTAATTTTGTTGCGATTTCACTTAAAATTTTTTTGAACCGCTCGGGATGGTCACGCTCCATGAATTGCACAACATTGCCAATATTATCCCCATGCACATTCAAGTGAGGCTGTGGGCCGGCCAAAGGCAACCCCCGTGCGGCGTTCGGTGAAAAGTAGGACAAGTACCATCCTTCGATAAATTGTCGGAAAGCGGAAATCCGGGGGTGTTGTTTTAATGCGCCAAGGGTAGCAATGCCCAGTTTTCGATTGTCCGAAAGCTCTACCGATTCCGTTTCACTGGGTTCTTCCCGAATGAGCTGTTCAATGTTATGCAGGGTGAGTTGTTCAGGCTCTTTGTTTACCCCTTCACTCTCCCCTTTCCATACCACGCCGCGCCCTTCTTCGAGGATTAAAAATGAAAAAGGCCGCCCTCTTTCCTGTCCCTTCCTTCGCTGTCGCAGACGTTCGCTTTTCACATAGGGCCTTTCGTGCTTGTCAAGGGCGAAGGCCACTTCATAGGTGATGGGGCGGGCGTTATGTTCCTCCCGGTAGTAGATTTCAAACATGATAGGCTCATGAACCCCTTGGGACACAATCCGCTTAAAACCGTTGCGCTGGTCACATGCCTTTTCAACGCCGTTTATTAAACAGTCTGCGAGAAAGCCAAAGGCATCAAACAATGTGCTTTTCCCCGCGCCGTTTTTGCCTATGACCGCTGTCATAGGCGTTAGCGAACCTGAGCCAAAATCATTCCAAAGCCGCCCAAGCGTAACATTGCGTAATGACCTGAAATTACGCACGTTGAATCCTTCTATTTTTGCCATGCAAGCCCTCCTATACTATATACTTCCCATCCTTCGCCGGGGCGGCGTCCATTTCGGCTTTCTTGGCCTCGTAGCCCGGCCGGCCGAAGAGGGCGTAGGTGGCGTTTTTCCCTTCCTCCACGCCGGGCTGGTCGAAGGGGTCGATGTTGAGCAGATAGCCCGCGAAGGCGGTGGCCACCTCGAAGAGGTAGAGTAGCTGGCCCAGGGTCTGGGGTGTGACGGCGGGGAGGGTGAGGGTCATGTTCATGCGGCTGGCCTTGGTGAGGGCGTATTCCGTGGCGGCTTGCTCGGTTTGGATTAAATCGTTGTGGGTTACGCCGCCCAGGAAGCCCAAAGAGGGCATGTCGCCGTAGAGCTTGGGAATGGTCAAAGTCTCCCGGTAGGTGTCCACGCCGATGAGGACGATGATTTTGTCGAAGGGGCCTTCGGTATAGAGCTGAACCTGGCTGTGCTGGTCGGTGACGCCCAAAGCCTTCACCGGGGTCTGGCCCACGTTCACCACTTTCCCCTCCAGGCTGAAATGCTTGCCCAGGGACTCGCCCCAAAGCTGGGCGAACCAGTCGGAAATAAATTTCAGCGAATCGGCGTAGGGCATGACCACGGTAATGTTTTTCCCTTTTTCCAGGGCGATTATGTGAAGGGCGGCGAACATGTAGGCCGGGTTTTTCGTGATATCGTCGGTTTTGCACAGGGCATCCATTTGCGCCGCGCCCGCCAGCAGACCCGCGATGTCGATGCCGCAAAAGGCCGCCGGAAGCAAGCCCACCGGGCACAGCTGGGAGAACCGCCCGCCCACGCCGTCGGGGATGATAAAATATTTGTAATTTTCTTCCTTGGCTATGGTAATGAGATTGCCCTTGGCGGTGTCTGTGGTGCAGACGATGTGCTGCCGCGCCTTTTCCTTGCCCAGCTTTTCCTCCAAAAGGGCCTTGATAATCATGAACTGGCTCATGGTCTCCGACGTGGAGCCGGACTTTGAAATCACATTAAACAGACAGCGGGTGGGGTCCACGGTTTCGAATAAATACACCAACCGCTCCGGGTCCACATTGTCCACCACGTATAGCTTGGGGAAGCCGCCGCGTTTTTCCCGGGGCAGTTCATTGTAAAAAGGATGATTTAGAGCCTGTTGCACCGCCATGGGCCCCAAGGCCGAGCCGCCGATGCCCAGCACCACAAAGGCGTCGATTTCGTTTTTCATTTCATGGGCGTAGGCGGTGATGTCCGCTACGATTTCCTTCTGGTTGTAGGGCAACTCGCGCCAGGTCATGGCGGGGCGTTTCTCCGTCATGGTTTTGGTGGCCCTTTCGATGGCGGGCTTCCAGGCGTCAAAGTCCTTTTGGGAAATGCCCTCCGCGCCGATACGGCTGTCCATCATGTTGTTGTAATCCATGCGTAATTTCATTTTACTCTCCCTTTCCGGTAGTTTATTTTATATGAGTCCGTACAAAGATATGAAAAAAAATCCCGCCTGCTGGAAGCCGGCCAGCATTCCGGGCAGAGCCGCTGTGTTGGCTGTGCTCATGCCCTGGAGGGAGAGCACC
The DNA here is from genome assembly GCA_009787785.1 of Defluviitaleaceae bacterium. GTDB lineage: Bacteria > Bacillota > Clostridia > Lachnospirales > WQUN01 > WQRX01. Next base: position 100,747 of record WQSR01000001.1, on the reverse strand, counting down.
ATACCGGGGTGAACGCTGTCCACGGCTTGGGCCCAATCGTAGTGCAACGCACTCCAAAACAAGGTGAAGAAGCCATAATGCCGGGTGCGCCCCAGGCTGTGCTCGCTGTAGGCTCCGGCGGCGGGACGAAGGAACGGGTCAATGGGATGGACGAAATGGGTGGAAAAGTGCCGCGAGGGGTATAGCATCTCCTCGCTGATGCCCGCATCGCTTAGAAAGGGTAGGGGATTGTGGGTAAGCAGACCGATGACATGGCCTTCCGCGCCCATACGCTCCACCAAATCGGCGTTGTTTTCCACATAGGGCAAGGTCACAAAAAAAGCGGCGGGAATATGCCACTCCCGCAAAATATCCAGAACCGCTTCGGTATGGCCCGCTTCATAGGCCAATTCGAAGGTCAAAAAAACACTATTGTTTTCCGGCCCGCGATATAGGGCCGAGAAGGGACGCAAAAACGCGGCGGTATGCGTGCCCGTAGGGGGGATGCCCCCTGGACGGGGCGTGATTTGCCAGTGATAGATATAGCCCTCCGCGGCGGCGGCATTGTTTTCAATTAACTCGGGCAACGCGATGACCAAAGGCGGCGGCGTGGGCTCCGGCGCGTAAGGGATGGGGTCCGCCGGGGGAGCGGGCTCAGGGGCGGGGGATGGGGACGCTTCCGGGGTTTGTGCCGGGGTAGGCTGTACTGCGGGGGTGGAGGTGGGGTTTGCGGCGTAAAGCAATGTGCCTTCGCCGCGCATGTCCGGGGCGTTCGCGCCGGAGCACCCCGCCAGAAGAAACAATACCGCTATGTAACAAATAAAGGCACACAGACGCCGCATTCACAAGCCTCCCTCCCTTGTAATATAGTCGAATAAAACTATAGCATAGGGGGTGGGATATTGGCAAATGCAGGGGTTGCGTTAAATTAATTCACCATCATGGGTAGGGGGGCATCGTGTCAAGAGGAAATTTTGAAATTTATTTTGCGATTCGATATTTGTCAGCAAGCATGGCATAAAATGTAGCCCATTTATTCTCTTGTCCGTCCTTGCCGTAAACGCCCGGTTGCTTTGACGAACCATCCAAGCGCAGTCTGCCGTTTTCATTTAACCTTTCGTAGAGCAACTTCCACGCTTTTTGCATTTTCGGGGAATCGCCTACGCCAAGTACAGACAAAGCGTAGACCATAAGCGGTACGCCGAATTTCGAGAATTTAGGCGAAACCCCGTCTATATGGAAAAACAAATTCTCTGCCATGTCCGATGTATAGAATACTTCGCGTCTAAGGAAGTAATCTACCAGCTTATCAGCATTTGAAGGCAGCATGTTTTTCCGTTTGCATTCAACATATAACAAAAGTCCCGGCACAGCTGCCTTGTAACAACTTTTGCGGTAGGGCTTTTTGTAAAGTAGCCTGTTGCACATAAACCCACCATCGGACAACTGCGTTGCGGCAAACTCGTCTATTAACGTCTTGACGTTGTTGTCACAGTAACCAAGCATAACTAATGCCCTCAATCGGCTTGGCGTATAACACGCATATAAGTCGGTATCTTTTACTTTCCATGTCCGAATCACGTCAAGCGAATATTGCGCATTTTTATCAAGCCGTGCATCCTTGTGAAGCCCAAACTCAGCAAACACTTCTAAATTGTCCATAGGCTCTAAACCATGCTTCCCTTTAGTAGCCAGCAGTCCATCTTCATTTCGGCATGAAAGTAGCTTGGCGATTTGTTTCTGCTTCCATATTTCATCGTAGCAATCTTTGTGAACATCGGGGTTTTCGCCGCTAATCTCGGTCAATGCCCGATATTTTATCGCTGGGTTCTCATCCGCTAATAACCAATTCAATAGTGTATGTGTGAGTATGCTCGCCACCCTTACCCCCCTGTAGTTTCCTGTTTGCGGCTGTTTTGCCGTTGGGCCATAACGAGATTGTAGTACATGCCCTTTTTCTTGAGCAATTCGGCGTGGGTTCCCACTTCCTCCACACCGCCCTCGGCGAGAACCACCAGCCGGTCGGCGTTGCGCAAGGTGGACAGCCGGTGTGCGATGGCAATGGTGGTGCGCCCCTGGGTGATGCGGTTCAGGGATTCTTGAATGGACGCCTCCGTTTCCACATCCAGTGAGCTGGTGGCTTCGTCCAGAATCAAAATGTCGGGGTTTTTGATAATGGCCCGGGCGATGGAAAGGCGTTGGCGTTCGCCGCCGGAGAGATTCTGCCCCCCTTCGCCGATGTAGGTATTGTAGCCGTCAGAGGTCTGGGTAATGAAATCATGGGCGTTGGCGGCCTTGGAGGCGGCGATGACCTCCTCGAAGGTGGCGTCGGGCTTGCCATAGACGATGTTTTCGTAGAAGCTCCCCGCGAAAAGGAAGCTGTCCTGGAAGACCACGCCCATGTTCTCGTGGAGATGGTCGGAATCTATGTCCCGCAAGTCGGTGTCATTAATTTTAATTTTGCCCGTGTTGGGGTCGTAAAGGCGCATGGCCAGGTTAATCATGGTGGATTTGCCCACGCCGGACTTGCCCACCAGGCCAATCATTTCCCCCGGCTTGATGTCTACGGTGATATTTTTCAGCACCGGCTCGTAGGACTTGTAGCCGAAGAATACGCCGTCATAGTGTACATTCCCGGTGATGGGCACGTTATGGGGGGAGGAGATGGGCTTCAGCTCGCTTTCGTCGTCCAGCACCTCGAATACCTTAACCATGCTGGTGGTGGTATTGGCCAGCCAGCGGGGGAAATGAACCATCCAGCGCAAGGGCCCGTAGATGAAGCCCAGGTACATGGTAAACAAAACCAAATCGCCGATGAGCAAATCGCCGCTGAAAATCCACCAGCTGCCGTTGAGCACCATCCAGCCGCCCACGAAGAGAATCAGAAATTCCCCCACGCCCATGATAAAGCCGATGGGCGGGAACAAAAGCGACCACAGGATTTCATTTTCCTCGCCGATTTTGGCGTGGCGGCGGGTAGCGCGGGAAAATTTCGCAATTTCGCGTTCCTCGTTGCCGAAGGATTTTACCGTGCGGATGCCCTTAATGATATCGTGCAAAATGGAATTACAGCGGGAGCCCTGCCGCCAATGCCTCTCAAACCGGGCCATCATCACGCCCCAGAAACGGCGCAGGGCGAAAATCACAATGGGCACAGGCAAAAACACCAGCAAGGTCAATTGCCAGTTAAAATAGAGTAGGATGGCGAAGGCGATGACGAAATTAAAGAATAAATCCACAATCCAACGCCCCAGGTCGCTGACAAACTCGTTGATGGTACTGGTGTCGTCCATAATGCGCCGTATCAAATCCCCCGGCGTGCGCTTGGCGAACAAGGACATGGAATGTCCCTGCAATTTCGCGTAGGTATGTACGCGCAGGTCATTTGTGACGGCGATGGTGGCTTTGTTAAATACACGGGCGGTGACGATTTGCACCGCGTCGGCCACCACCCGAATCGCCAGCATTCCCCCCGCAATGAGCAAAATATCGCTCCATACCCCCGTCCGGGGCTCCAGGAAATTGTTCACCAGATGCCGGATGAACAAAGGAGACAGCATAAACAAAATCCGGGGAATCAGCCCGAACAATTGGGAAATGGTAATCTGCTTCATATAGGGCTTGGCGAAGCCCAAAGCGCGCTTCATGATACCCAGCTTCGAATAGCAGAACACGCAGACATTGATTTCCGAAACCATGGGACGGCCGCATTCCTCGCAGTACCGTTTTTCTTCCTTTTCAGGAAAGGCCGCAGTCCCATTATTGATAAAGAAATTGACGATTTTGCAAAATTCGCCGGCTTGCTTCAGGCCGGTCATGGTAAAACGGCACAGAATCCTGTCGTCCTTGCCCTCAGCCTTGACAAACAAGAGGCCACAGCCCACCCCGGCCTTCACCACGGCTTCCGTTATTTCGCTGGCGAAAAAACGGAACAGCTCACTGTCCCCGGCGTGGTTGGAGATGCTCCCGTCCTCGGCGAAAATCAATTTCCCGTCCAAGGGATTCATGTCTATGCCCAAGTCGTATTCAAAAATAAATTGCTTCATTACGTCCTCCTGTTAATACAGGTATGCGTCCAGCTTCTTCTGGCTCTGCTTACTCAAATCGCTGATGAGCGGCACAATAAAGCGGTTGCCATCTACGTCAAAGATAACCGCGCTATTGTTGGGCAAGGTACGGATATTGCGGTTCACGTCCTTGATGGCACAGCTTTTATCGTAGATGCGGCCTTGTTTGTTTTTCAGCTTCATTTCCATGTACACATAGCCCAGCTTATCCCGCACACTCAATACCTCGATGATTTGCGGCGAGTAATACCGGTTGTCCAGCTCATGCTCCACCATGGCGCATTGTTCGGCAGGCAGTGCCGCTACATCGCGAAGGATGCCGATTTCCTTATTTTCATGGTCGGCGACGCTGATATATTCCATGGGATACTCCATGGGCATAATCCGCCGCAGCACAATGTGCCGGTAATCCTCGTCCTTGTGTTTAAGCCCGAGGAAACCGCCGTCCGCGATGTAGAAGCGCAAATCCTTCACGTCCAAAATCCCTAAGTCCAGTTGGGTGTCTATGATTTCCATGCTATACCTCCACTATTCCATGCTGATAACCTTCAAGCCCTCCATTTGAATGGAGTACAGCTTGTGGTATTCCCCTTTTTTGCGCATTAATGTCTCGTGGGTGCCTGTTTCCACCACCACGCCGTCTTTGATAACCGCGAGATTCTCTGCGTCCTTCAAAGTGGAAAAGCGGTGGGCAATGGCTATGGTAGTGCGCCCGGATTGGAGCTGGTTCAACGCGGTTTGGATTTTGCCCTCGGTTTCTGTGTCCATGGCGGCGGTGGCTTCGTCCAGGATAAGGATTTTCGGGTTTTGGATAATGGTGCGGGCGATGCTCAGCCTTTGCTTTTCGCCGCCGGAAAGCTCCTGCCCCCCCGCGCCTACCCGGGTTTCATAGGCGTCGGGCAAAGCCACGATAAAATCATGGGCACTGGCCATCTTCGCCGCCCAAACCACTTCCTCCATGGTTGCCTCGGGCCGGGCATAGCGGATATTTTCAACTATGCTACCCATGAACAAATATATATCCTGGGAAACAATCCCGATGGAGGCGCGCAGCTGGGACAAGGACATGTCCCGCACATTCACGCCGTCTACCTTGACAGTGCCCTCTGTGGTGTCATAGAGCCGGGCTATTAAATTCGCCATGGTGGACTTGCCTGCCCCGGTTTTCCCCACGATGCCCAAGGTCTTCCCCGCAGGCACCGTCAAATTCATGCCCTTTAGCACCGGGGTGGCCGGGTCGTATTGGAACCATACATCGTCCAGGACGATTTCGCCCCGGATGCTTTCCAGGATAACGGGCTGGGCAGGTTCTTCAATTTCCGCTTTGGCGTCCACCACTTCGAATACCCGCTGGGCGGAATCCACGCACCGCGCCCACCAGTTGCTTACGGTGGAGAGAAACTCCAGCGGGCCGTAGAGCATCCCCAGGTACATCAGGAAGGCCATTAACACACCCAGCGAAATCTCCCCACGGATAACCATCATCCCGCCCAGGGCCGTAACCACTACCTGCCCGATAAACATGAACAGATAAATCATGGGAAAGGCCGTCCAGGCCAGATTGGCCCCGGCGATATCCACGGCGGCGTGCTTGTTGCCCATGTCGGTAAAGCGGCGGGATTCCTCCCCCTCCCGGGCGAAGGCTTTAATCACGCGCTGGCCGTTCACCGCGTCGGAAACCATGTTGTTCATATGGGAATTGATGGTCCATTGCTTGTGCCAGATGCGGCGGAAGATACGCCTAAGCAGACGGAACATCCCCGCCGCGAAGGGCACGATGGTAATACAAATCAGAGCCAGCTGCCAATGCATCCAGAACATCATGCCGAAAATCCCGGCAAACATGGCAATATTAATCACAATAAAGGGCAAGCCATCCACGAAGAACCAGTAGATATTGCGGGCGTCGCGGCTGACCCGGTTCATGAGTGCCCCGGTGCGCTTGGAGGTATAAAAAGAGACGCTGAGCCGTTGCATGGCTTCGAAGATGCGCATTTGCAAATCATATATCATCCAGGGCATGGTGCGCCCCAGTACATATTGGTACAGCATATTAAAGGCCGTGGTGACGAAGCGCATGGCCATGATGGCCAGCACAATCAGGCCCACCATTTCGTACCAGCCGCCCCCCAGGGTTTCTACATATATATAGTCCCCGCCCGCCACGCGGTCATAATCGCGCACGATTCCCCCCGTGGCCGCCGATTCATAATGCCGGATGGGGGGGGTTAGCACCTCGTCAATGAGCAAGCGCGTGCTCACATAGGGCGCGAGAATGGACAGCGCGGTGACAAGAAGCATGGTAACGCTCACCGTGGCCACTTTCTTTTTGTAAAATTTGAAAAAGCCCATGAGCCGGACGAAAATGGACATCTTGTCCGTACATTTCGGGCAGAGCTTGCGGTCGGGCTCGGGGAAGCGGGTGCCGCATTCCAGGCAGAAAAGCTCCTCCTGCTCCTTGATTTCCTTCAGGGGGTCCTCCCCCTTGTTGATATTGCGGATAACCTTTAACAAGCGGTCCACGAAGCCTTGGCACCCCAAGGAGAAAAGAAGCACCAATTTTTCCTTCCCCGAGGCTTGCTTGCCTTTTTCCTCTTCCTCCGGCTCCTCTTTGCCCTCCGGGTCGCTAATCAGGCGGCAGGTGGAAAGCAATGTCTGGGTGCTCAGCACACCCAGATGCTTCAAGGGATACGTCACCAGCTCCCGGGTTTCATACTCGGAAACGATGCGCCGCGCCCCTTGGGTTTTTACCACCCGCTCCTCTCCATACAATATGTAGAGGTTGTTCCTGTCCACGCCCACATACGCGTCCGCGAAGTCCCCTTCCGGCGTCATGTCCGTATGGATGGCCAGAATCAAATCATCCACGCCCACCCCGTTGGCCGCGAATGCCCCCCGCATATACGCGGGAACGGCGTTTTTTATTGTCGTATGGGTTGACATAAAATCCTCGCTCTCGTGCCTCTGTGTTTTTGACACACCCGGATAGCATATCACGCACCCTTGAGCGTAGCAATGGGAAAAAATGATTTATAGCAAAAAAATATTACCCCCGGGACATCATGCACCTTTTTTCCCAAGGCTCATACAATGCAGATAGAAGTGTACAATCCCTTTTCTTGGGGAATCTATTTAAGGAGGTTTAACCATGGGACACCATCTTGATTGCTTGGTAGAAAGCATGTTCCGCCACATCGGGCAAACCGTAACGGTTTTCACCACCTCGGGCGGATTGTCCGGGAACGGCTTCACCGGTGTATTGCTTAGCGCGGATTGCAACTGCGTTCGCTTGCTTGCTGACATCGGCGCGCCCCCGGCCTGCCCTGTAGGCTCTGCCTGTTGCGACACCATGACCCCGCTCGGCATCAGAGACAACGAAGCCGGCTTTTGGGGCAACCCGCTGGGTGCGGTTTGCGTAATACCCACCTGCGCCATCGCTGTGTTTACGCACAACGCCATCTGACAGCGCGTAATGTACAAATGAAATTTGCGTAATAAAAAAGCTCCCCTTTCACCGGATTACCTTGAAAGGGGGGCGGATTACATATCTTCTTCCATTTCCATGCGTTCGCTCATGCGGGTCATGCCGTCGGGGTCTAGGATTTTGAGGATGCTTTCCTCCCCGCCCAGGCGTTTCACCAGGGTATCGTCCATCAGGCAGATTTCCAGTGCCGTGGTCCGCTCCGCCAGGGCGATGCGGGCGATGGCCCCGGCGCGTTCGTAGCCGATGTAGGGGGCCAAAGCGGTGGCGATAATGGGGCTGTTGTCCACGTAGCTCTTGATGCGGGCCCGGTTGCGGTCGGTGAGGGTGATGCGGCGCACGCACCGCTCGCCGAAGACACGGAAAGCGTTGTTCATCATGCCTACGGATTGTATAAGATTATAGATGAGTACGGGTTGCATGACATTTAATTCGAACTGCCCCGCCTCGGAGGCCAGGGAAACGGTCAAGTCGTTGCCGATGACCTGATAGGCCACCTGGTTAATCAGCTCGGGGATGATGGGGTTTACTTTTTCGGGCATGATGGAGGAACCGGGCTGGAGCTTTTCCAAAGTGATTTCCCCCAGGCCGCAGTGGGGGCCGGAGGCCATCAGGCGTAAATCGTTGGCGATTTTGGACATATTCAACGCGCAGATTTTCAACGCGGCGGAAACCTCGGTGAAGCAGTCGGTGTTTTGCGTGCCGTCCACCAAGGATTCGCTCCGGCGCAAACTGGAGATTTCGGTAATCTCGCGCAAATGCCCGATGACCTCACGGATATAGCGGGGGTTGGCGTTGAGGGCGGTGCCCACGGCGGTGGCCCCCAGGTTGACTTCAAATAAATAGTTCCCCGTGTTATTAATCCGGTCGATGTCGCGTTCAATGACCCGGCGGTAGGCGTCAAATTCCTGCCCCAGCCGGATGGGTACCGCGTCCTGGAGATGGGTGCGCCCCATCTTCACCACGTCGTCGAACTCGTCGGCTTTTTCCCGAAAAATATTGCACAGTACGCACATGGTGGACAATAGCTCGTCCAGCAATTTGCGTATGCAAATCCGCGCCGCCGTGGGAATGACGTCGTTGGTGGATTGGGACATGTTGATATGGTCGTTGGGATGGATGATGGCGTTGAGGTGCTTGTCGTGGCCCATGTCCACCAGCGCGATGTTGGCGATAACCTCGTTGGTGTTCATGTTCAGCGACGTCCCCGCGCCGCCCTGTATGGGGTCCACCACGAAATGCTCGTGATAGTACCCTTCGATGATGGCGTCACAGGCTTTGACAATATGCTTGAAGATGCCGGGGGCCTTGGTTTCCAGGGCGCGTTCGTTGGCACAGGCCGCGGCCTTTTTCACCATGGCCAGGGATTTAATCAGCTCCGGGTGCAGCTGGTAATTGGTGATGGGGAAGTTTTCCAGTGCGCGCTGGGTATTGATGCCATAATAGGCCCCCGGCGGGATAATCATTTTGCCCAGGGAATCCTCCAGGGTTTTGCCTTGGCGGGTATGGGTGAAGGTCGTCATAAATGCCTCCTGCAAGTGGAGAAGTATTATTTGCTATTATGCATGAAACAGCGTACTTGACAACCCTTTTTCCCCTTTATATAATCCATCCGCCATAGACAGCAGGTTTCCCATGGATGTAATCCCTGCCGAGGCGTGGAAGTTTGTATGACACGTATTATTTGTGTGTATAAGCCCCGTGACTATGGTATAGCGTCCGGGGCTATTTTATATGTAAACGCTCCGAGAAAGGAGATACAAGCATGACCAATCTGGAAAAGAACCGCCAAGCCAAGGACGTGGTGGTGGCGGAAATCCGCGAGAAGCTGGACCGGGCCAAGTCTGTGGTGTTGGTGAATGCGCGGGGCCTTACGGTGGAGCAGGATACGGTGTTGCGCCGGTCGTTGCGCCAGGCCGGGGGCATCGACTACAAGGTGTACAAGAACACCATGGTGTCCCGCGCCATCCAAGACACGGATTTTGCCGGGCTTACCGAGCACCTTGCCGGGCCCACAGCCATAGCGTTTTCCTACGACGACGCAACGGCGGCGGCGGCCCAGGTCAGCAAGCATTTGAAGGCCATGCCCAAGCTGGAGTTCAAGGCCAGTGCCATCGACGGCATGGTATACGACGCGGCCAAGACCAAGGCCATAGCGGATATCCCGCCCCGGGATGTGCTTATTTCCCGCTTGCTGGGCTCGTTCAAGTCGCCCATGTCCAGCTTTGCCCGGGTGATAAACGCCATCGCTGAAGAAAAGGGCGGCGCGAAGACGCCCGAATAAAAATTCATTTAAAGGAGAAATCGAGAAATGGCAAAATTGACAATCACAGAAATCATCGAAGCGGTAAAAGAGCTGTCGGTGCTGGAGCTTAACGAACTCGTTAAAGCCGCAGAGGAAGAATTTGGCGTGAGTGCCGCCGCAGGCATGGTTATGGCCGGCCCCGCCGCAGGCCCCGCCGAAGCCGCCGAGGAGAAGACCGAGTTCGACGTGGAGCTGAGCGAAGTCGGCACGGAAAAAATCAAGGTAATCAAAGTGGTACGCGAAATCACCGGCCTGGGCTTGAAGGAAGCCAAGGAACTGGTGGACACCGCGCCCAAGCTGTTAAAAGAGGGTCTGCCCAAGGCCGAAGCGGAAGAGCTGGCCAAGAAGCTGAGCGATGTAGGGGCGAAAGCCACGCTGAAATAAGCAAAGGGAGGATTGTATCCATGGCTCATAAGTATGTGTATATGTTCAAGGAAGGCGACGCTGGCATGAAGAACTTGCTGGGCGGCAAGGGTGCCAACCTGTGCGAAATGATTAAGCTGGGCATTCCCGTGCCCAATGGATTCATCGTCTCCACGGAAGCGTGCGGGCATTACAACGCCAACGGCAAAGTGATTTCCGCTGACATCAAGAAGCAAATCGACGAATGCGTGGTACAGCTGGAGCAAATCAGCGGCAAGAAATTCGGCGACCCGAAGAATCCGTTGCTGGTGGGCGTACGCTCCGGTGCGCGGGTTTCCTTGCCCGGCATGATGGACACCGTGCTGAACCTGGGTATCAACGACGCCGCCGCAGAAGGGCTGGCCGCCGCCGCGGGCGGGCGGTTCGCCTATGATTCCTACCGCCGTTTTATCATGATGTTCGCCGATGTGGTTATCGGTGTGTCGAAGCATAAATTCGAGCATGACTTGGCGGAGTACAAGGAATCCAAGGGCTTCAAGGAAGACACCCAACTCACCGACGCCAACTGGAAGGAAGTGGTGGAACGCTTCAAGAAAATCTACCGCGACGACCAAGGCAAGGATTTCCCCGCCGACGCCAAGGAACAACTCTACGCCGCCATCGCCGCCGTTTTCGAGTCTTGGGACAATGAGCGCGCCTTCGTATACCGCCGCATGAACGACATCCCCTACGAATGGGGCACCGCCGTCAATGTACAGCAAATGGTCTTCGGCAACCTGTCGGAAACCTCGGGTACGGGCGTGGTATTCACCCGCAACGCCGCCACCGGCGAGAACGTGATGTATGGCGAATTTCTGATGAACGCCCAGGGCGAGGACGTAGTGGCCGGGGTGCGCACCCCGTTAAACTTCACCGAGCTGGAAAAGGTGAACAAGGGCGTGTACGACGAGTTCATGAAGCACGCCAAGCATTTGGAGAAGCATTACAAATACATGCAGGACATGGAATTTACCGTGGAAAACGGCAAGCTTTTCGTTCTGCAAACCCGTAACGGTAAATGCACCGCCCACGCCGCCTTGAAAATCGCCATCGACCTGGTGGCCGAGGGCATCCTGACGGAAGAGGAAGCCATCCTTTCCGTAGACCCCAAGGCACTGGACCAGCTGTTGCATCCCATGTTTGACGACGCCTCCCTGAAGAGTGCCAAAAAGCTGGGCGCGGCTTTGCCCGCCAGCCCCGGTGCCGCCGTAGGGCGCGTTTACTTCGAGGCCGCCGACGCAGTACAGGCCCACGCCCGTGGCGAGGCCGTCATTTTGGTGCGGCTGGAAACCAGCCCAGACGACATCATGGGCATGGAGGTATCGAAGGGCATTCTCACTGCCAAGGGGGGCATGACCTCCCACGCCGCGCTGGTGGCCCGCCAAATGGGTTGCTGCTGTGTGTCCGGCTGTGAGGACATCCGCCTGGGCAACAAGACCTTTACCTTGGGCGGGGAGACCATCAAGGAGGGCGACTATATCTCCCTCAACGGCTCCACGGGTAATGTTTACCTGGGCCAAGTCAAGACCGTGGAAGTAGACACCGACGCGGGCGATTTCGGCACCTTCATGGGCTGGGTGGAAAAGGTGCAGGGCGCGGTAGGCGTGCGCACCAACGCCGACACCCCCAAGGACGCGAAGAAGGCTCTGGGCTTCGGTGCCATCGGCATTGGCCTGACCCGTACGGAGCATATGTTCTTCGAGCATGACCGCTTGCCCCATGTGCGCAAGATGATTCTGGCGGAGAACGAAGGGGAACGCCGCGCCGCTCTGGACGCCTTGTTGCCCATGCAAAAAAGCGATTTCAAGGGGCTCTATGAAGTCATGGGCGACCGCCCCGTGACCATTCGTCTCCTGGACCCGCCCCTCCATGAGTTCATGCCCCAGACCGAGGCGGATTTCGTCGCCATGGCCAAGGAAATGGGCAAGCCCGTAGAGGAAGTCAAGCAAAAGGCCACTTCCCTCCACGAGCTGAACCCCATGATGGGCCACCGCGGTTGCCGCCTGACCATTTCCTACCCGGAAATCGGTGAGATGCAGACCCGTGCCATCATCGAGGCCGCCATTGAGGTGAAGAAAGAAAAAGGCTTTGACATCAAGCCGGAAATCATGATTCCCCTGGTGGGCGATGTGAAGGAAACCAAGTTCGTAAAGGATATCATTGACCGGGTGGCCAAGGACTTGGTGGCCAAAGCGGGTATCACCTTGGATTACACCGTGGGCACCATGATAGAAATTCCCCGCGCCTGTATCATCGCTGACAAAATCGTGTCTGACGCGGGCAGTGAGTTCTTCTCCTTCGGCACCAATGACCTGACCCAGATGACCTATGGCCTGTCCCGTGACGACGCCGGGCGCATCCTCAAGGATTACATCGAGAACGTCATCTATGAGGGCGACCCCACCGCCAAACTTGACACCGTCGGCGTGGGCGAGCTCATGCGCACCGCCGTACAAAAAGGCCGTGCCGCCAACCCCAAGCTGAAAATCGGCATCTGCGGCGAGCATGGCGGCGACCCGTATTCCATCGCCTTCTGCGCGTCCATCGGGCTGGACTATGTTTCCTGTTCGCCCTTCCGCGTGCCCATCGCACGCCTGGCCGCCGCCCAGTGCGCGATTAAGGGACGGAAGTAGGGACGGAAGCAGGGAAAGACCGTGGGGCTTTGCCCCACACCCCACGAGCTTTTGAAAAAGCTCGACCAAAACTTCAATAAAAAAGCCGCGAAAGCGGCTTTTTTGGTAGTTTTTGTCAAACTTTTTAACTCGCCCCGGAAATGGTCACGCCATCCAGGCAGACCCAGGGTAGCAGGGTATATCCGTCGTTGTTTACCTCCTGGGAGACGCCGATGACATTTTGCAAGACATCCACCAGATTGAAGCTCACCATGGTTTCCACCAACGCGTCGGAGATTTTGCCGTTTTCGATGAGGAAGCTATTTTTGGCCACGCCGGAGATGTCGCCGCTGGGGCCGGGGGACGCGCCGGAGAAGCGGTTGATGAGAATGCCCTTGTCCACGCCTTTAATCATGTCGGCCAGGGCCATGTCGCCGGGTAGGATTTCCATGTTCCAAATGGCGGCGTTGCCTGCCCGGGGATGGCCCGTTTTGTTGGCGGCGTAGAGGGACAGGGCGAAGGATTTCAGCACACCGTCCTTTATCAGGTCATAATTCACGCTCTCAAAGCCGTCGGGGGTGAAGCGTTCGCCGCCTACCACCAGCGGGTGCAGGGGCGAATTGCGCAGGGTGAGCTTGGGGTGTACCACAGGGGTGTTCAGCGCGTCCTTCCAGCGGCTGGTGCCCTGAATCATGGGAAAATCGTGTAGGAAGCAATCAATGAGGGTATACCACAGCATGTCCGCGCAAGCCGGCGTGACGATGATTTTACCCACATGCTTGCCCTCAAACATCCGCGGGTTGAGGGAGCGGACGGATTCCTCCAGCAGGGCGCGTTGCATCCCCAGCTCCAGCAGGGGCTTGTCCAGATTAGCCAAATTGGTGTAATAATAATTGAAGGAGGAGGTCTTCTCCCCCTCGTTGGCCTGGAAGGTGGAGCCCGCGTTGTAGTACTCGTTTTGCGTGTTGAAGACCACGCCATTGGTGTTTGCGTAGGTGGTATTATTGGCGTTAAATTCCGCCGTCATGCCCTCAATCATGATTTTCGGCAACTCGTCGCGCACCTGCTCCAGATATTCCTTGGCCCGGGAGAAAAGCTTCGCCGTGTCACAGCCGCCCACACGCTGGTCGAAATCCCTGTTGGTGGCCAGGGGCGCGATGTCCTCTGCTTCGTCGGGGGTGCCCTGGGCGGCCAAAGCCACGCAGTCGGCCACGGCCTTGTCCACGGATTCCTTGTCCAGCTTATTAATGGTGGTGGTGCCCTTTTTGCCGTCCTTTAACACCTTCAGCGAAAGCGAATCATCAAAGAGCGTGCGCAACAGGGTAAATTTGTTGGCCTCTACGTTAAACTCGTCCTTGCGCCCTTGGCTGGCCTGGCAAGAGGCTTTGTCCGCCCCGGCTTTTTTCATGGCGTCCAAGGCATATAATGCGATTTCCTTCACGGCTATCTCCCTCCCAAATTCACGTCACAACGCAGTGCGGGGCCGCCGGCACTTACGGTCATGAGTTGTTTTTTCCCGCAGAATCCGGCTACGTCCCAAGCGATATCGTCGCTTAGCATATCTACGGTTTTGAGCAAATCGAAGGCCACGCCGGACATGGTAGTCTCGCGGATGGCCTTGCCCAGCTTGCCGCCCTTGATTTCGTAGCTCAAATCCACACTGAACATAAACTCGCCGGTGGCATCGGCTTGACCGCTGCCGGTTTTAACCAGGTAATATCCATTGTCCACGCTGGCAATCATATCGGCCAGCTTGTCCTTGCCCGGCAGGATGAAGGTATTGCGCATCCGTATCAGCGGCTCGTCGTTGAAAGCGAAGGCCCGGGCGTTCCCCTGGGGCTTCACGCCGAAATGCCGCGCCGATTCCCGGTTGTGCATGAAGGATTTCAAAATGCCCTTCTCGATGAGGTTCACGTCTTCGGCGGGCACGCCCTCGTCGTCCACATACACGGGCAACGGCGCGGGCTTGTCAAAGGCCGTGTGGGCGAAGTCCACCATATTGACCAGCTCGCTGGCCACGGGCTTGTTCAAATTGGGCCCGGCTACGGAGCCGCCCAGCACAAGGTCCGCCTCCACGGTATGGCCGATGGCTTCATGGGCCAGCATCCCGGCCAAATCGGGATGCAAAATGCACTTGTGCATACCCGCGTCGGCAAAAATACCCTCCCGCTTGGCCATCAATTGCTCGTACAGGGTGTTGATTTCCTCCAGGTACAGCGTCGGGTCGGTAAAATACTCGTCGAAATGGCCGAAGCCGCCCATGGGCCTTAACAATTCTACCTGGTCGCCGTCGGGGGTTTCGGCGGTCATAAACACATACACCATGGCCCGCGGCTGATAGAAATGGCTGTCCGCGCCCTCCGATACCACCAGCAATTTTTCCATGTTCAGCACATTCGAAATCACCGTGCGGCTGGAAAGATGCTTGCATTTTTCCACAATCAGCGCGTCCAGCTCCTTGGCGAAGTCGATAAGCAAGGACTGATTTACCGCCTCGCCGGGGAACTTGCGCAGCCCTGCCTTTTCCCCCGTTATGCGGGGCAGGGGCGGCATCCCCTTCTTCACATGGGTGTCCATAAAGGCCGCGTTGTCGCCGGCCGCTTTCAGCACATTGGCCACGCTGTCCGCGCTATACGCCGCCGCCGAAGCAAAGCCATAGGTGCCGCCGCGATACACCCGCGCACATACGCCGCCCGTTTCCTCCTGGCTGTTGGCGGTCATATTCCCCGACAACAGCGTCACCCGCTGGATTGTGTTCACCTGGGCGCGCAGCTCGGTGTAATCCTTGAAATCGCCCCTCCGGGTGGATAGGTAATCCTGTAGCATGTAATCCCTCCATTTATATTTATAAATTTCTCAACCGTAACATAATGCGTCCAGCGGTTCCTTCCTGCTACTCGAATGCCACTCGAATATTTCTGCGGAGCTGACCGGAGCGTAGTATTAGTATATCGCTTGGAATACGTGATGTATAGCCGAATGAAACATGGCTTGCATGAAAAAGGGGCCGTTTTTGAAAACAGCCCCTCGCTTTTTTGTTTATACTATTGTTTACCGCATGTGCAATTTTTTCAACAGATACAGCTTGAGCAACTCATCAATGTCGATATCCGGGAGGTTGATATTGTCAAGATTGAGTCCGGGTGGCGGTATCGGCGGTATCTGCGGCGGCATGGGTGGCGATGGCATCATTGGCGGCGGCGGTGGCGGTGGCAAATCCGGCATACATTGCTCGGGCGGCTCGGGCGGTTCGGGTGGTGTCCATGGTTCTTCGGCGGGGCAGGTGCAAATGTCACCGGGTATCTCCGGTAGGGCCATGTCCGGTGGGTTATTATCCCAGCCCATGCCGTCGGAAGGTGGCATGACTGGCATTTCGGGTATTTCCTCCGGTGCGACTCCCCGCGCAGAAATACTGCCCGGCGTGCCGCATCGCCGCATTAGATGCTCCCAGGTAATGGGCCCCACGATGCCGTCCGGCACAAGACCATTCGCCCGCTGGTAGTTAATCACCGCCGCCTGGGTCAGGGGGCCGAAGATGCCGTCGGTGGCCAATCCCGCGTTATTTACTTGATTCAAGCAGGTTTGTACCTGCCGTACCCCTTCGCCCCGCACACCCATGCGAATCAGGAAGCCAGGAAAGTCCGGTATATTACGGGCATAGCATTCGGGCATGAGGGCACCCCAGGTCAACGGGCCCACGATGCCGTCGGGATTCAGCCCCGCCACCCGCTGGAAGGCCATGACGCTGGCCTGGGTCAGGGGGCCGAAGATGCCGTCCACATTTAAGCGTGGAATGGTGGGATGCCATTGGCCTACGGTGTTCAGGCAACGCTGGATACGTTCCACGTCTGCGCCCCGGGAACCGACGCGGATAAGCTGTCCGGGGAAGGGGGGGACGCCAGCGGGGGGCGGCGTTACCGGCGGAAGGGGTGGAACGGAGCCATCTTCACCGGGAATGTCCACCGTATCGCGTATGCGCCAGTATACGTTGTAGAGCGTCCGCCAGGTAATGGGGCCGATGACGCCGTCGGGATTCAACCCAAAGGCGCGTTGAAACTCCCGCACCGCGTTGGCGAAATCCCGGGTATAAGCGGAATTTTGCACCACCATAGGCACAGCGGGGTAAAACTGGGCGATGAAATTCATAATATATTGCGCCTGCGCCACCAACCGGCCCCGTGCGCCCTCGCGGATAATATCCGTAGGCGGCGTACGGCCAATGCCTTGGATAATGCCCTCGCTGGTCAGCTCGCCCAGCCGCATCACCGCCGACAGCGTAAAGCTCAACCGGTGCCAGGTATTCCTATCCACGATGCCGTTGGGCGTCATCATCCCCAGCTCGCGGATACTCTGAAACGCCCGCACCGCCGCTTCCGTTTGGGGGCCAAACACACCGCTCACATTGGTAATGGGCGGGATAATCGGGAAATTGACCCGAATCCGGTTCAGCCAATTCTGAATCGTGCGCACCGGCGGCCCGCTCATACCCGGCCGCAAGGCATAACCGGGGAAGGACTCCCGCACCCCGCCGATATTATCCGTCTCCACAATTTGTACATCGTTGGGATAAAAATGCCGCAAAATCTCCAAGGCATTGCGCCCCTGCTGGGCCAACGTCACAGTGCCCCATTGCCACAGCCCCGGGCATGTCACCCGCCTGCCATCACAATACTCCGCAAAAAACGGCTCAAGATGCCCCTGCCGCCGTATAAAACGGTTGAAAATCCTATCCACCATCTCATCTATCGTGCGGAAAATTTGCCCACCCTCCACGAACATCTGGTCAAACTGGGTGGAATTTGTAATATCAAAGCTGTGTCCACGTACACGGTACCATTCCGTATAAAGCCATTTTGTGGGAGGGTAAATATTTGTAAAAAATGCGTACTATTTGTGACGGCACGCCGTCCGACGCTTCCCTCCCTCCAATTTCAATCCGGTCAATTAGACTTTCCAGCAAATCCCTATCGACTTCATCCGTCGCGGATTTATCCTTGATGAGGGAAATCCATTTGCTTATGTCGTTGACATTCGCTTCGACCTCGCGGAGCAATTCCCCCATGGAGGAGAGCCGCTTTTCCATTGCCTCGCGTTGCATTTCAATTTCACTGATATATGTGTAGAAATCTTCCGGTGCAAGCAGACCCTCGGCGCGTGCATCGTATAGCTTTGCTATTCGATTGTCGAAGCCATAAAGCTGTTGTTCCAGCCGCCGTTTTTCCTTTGCCATCTCCGCTTTTTTCGCCTTTCGCTCACCCAGCAAAATGCGTTGTAAGGATTCATACATCGCCGCCTCGTCACAGGTGACTTTGCTTGCCGCCTCCCGGACATTGGAAATCACCAAAGCCTTCAGCGACCGCTCGTTAATCCGGTGAGAAGAACACACCACGCATCCGCTTCGCATATAAGTCTGGCAAACGTATGCGCCGAAGTCCACAATCCTGCCGTCTTTTTTGGTTTCCATTCGCTTGGTGTAACCCATTTTGGAATTGCAACCCAGGCAGATGAGTAACCCGGAAAACAGACTCTGTTGCGACTCTTGATGGTTTGCGGATGTTTCCTTCGCCACTTTATTCAAGCGTTGCACCTTGTTCCATGTTACAATGTCCACGAGGGGTGGATGCGTATTTTCCACCCGTACCCACTCGCTTTCGTCACGGTAATAGGCTCGGCTGTCGCGGTAAGAGCGTGTGCCGCGCTTCATGGAAACGGTGTGGCCGAGGTAAATCTCGTTGCACAGCATCAGCTTTATAGTTCGGTTTGTCCATGCGCACCCCAGCGAAGCCGGCGAGCGAAGCGAGGACCGCTCCCGCCGCTGGAAGTAATATCGGCGCGGTGGCGTGATGCCTTCTTTGTTCAGCACCCCAGCGATGGCGTTGTATCCCATGCCCTCCACGCGCAGAGCAAAAACCTTCCTTACTACTGCGGCGGCGTATTCGTCAACAATCAGCCGGGTTCGCGCATTGGGATTGCGGTCATAGCCATATGGCACAGCCCCGCTCAGTTTCTGCCCATCCTTCGCTTTGGCTAACATCACGGACTTGATGCGGTCGCTTGTGTTTCGCACGAAATAGTCGTTAATGGCGTTGAGAAAGGTCATAATATCCGTCTCGCCCGTTTCTGTGTCGATGTTGTCCGAAATTGCCACAAAACGGCAACCCAGGGCGGGAAGTTCTTCTTCCAGATAACGCCCTGCCTCAAGGTAATTTCTTCCAAAGCGCGAAAGGTCTTTTACCAAGACGAGATTAATTACTCCGCTTCGCACATCCTCCATCATGTCAATAAATCCCTGCCGTTGGAAATTACTGCCACTTGCGCCATCGTCAATGTAGGTGCGGGTTTCAATCCAACCGGGCATCATGTTGATAAATTGGGTCAGCATAAAAATTTGGTTCTCAATGCTTACCGAGTCCTCGTCTGGTGCCGCCAAGATGGGCGGGCAACCCGAAGGGTTGACATTCGCCTTGTTCTTGTTTTCCTGCGAAAGACGGGCATAAATCCCTACGTTGTAAATCCGCATCACCGCACCCCGGTTGCATGGGCGAGCAGTTCGCCGTCAGGCGAACGACCAGCCCGCCTTTCTTCGAGGCTAAGTGCGCCGATATTGCCTATATAATTGTAAATGACTTCAATGTCGCAGACGCGCTTCCCGTCAACAATTTGCGCCTCGTGGACGATGATTTTGTCAATAAGCGTGAACAGCGTTTCTGAATCGAGATGGTCGAGGGTTTCCAGCCTTGTGTATCGCTTGATTAAATCTACCCACTCAGATGCATTGCTTGACAGCGGCCGGAGGCTGTTAATGCGTTTTTCTAGTACCTGTATCGCCGCTTCCCGGTCTGACCGCTCCTGCTCGTATTTCACGATTTGCCGTTTATACAGGCTGTCGGGAATCAATCGCTTGGCCTTGTCTTCGCAGAGATTTTCGATAAGCGTGTCGAGTTTTTCCAACTGCCTTGCGTGGCCGTTCAGTTCATTCTGATACGAACCGCGATATGACAGCTTTCCCTGCTCGGACAAAACGGCCTTGATGATGCGTTTTTCATCGTAATCCACCATGCGGACATAGGCACGGATATTGTCGGCCACAAGCTGGATAAGTGCCTTTTCGCTGATGCCGTGAATAGTGCAAGCATTTTTCCCGCTTCGCCCATAGGTACTGCACATATAAGAAACCCGCTTGCTTTCGCTTCCATCCTTGCGCGTGCGCCGTTCCACTTGAGCGCGAAGCCGAAAGCCACAAGCACTGCAATGTAGCAAGCCCACGAACAAATTGCGTTCGTTGCCCTTCCGGTGGCTGGCATAGTACCGTTTTTGTGCAAGAAGCTGAACCCTATCCCACAGTGCAGTCGGTACAATCGGCTCATGTGTGCCCTCAACCCGAATCCACATATCAGCATCTTTTCTGACTTTTCGTTGATTTTTATAAGAAGCCGTGCCTGTTTTGCCGGAAACAAGATTGCCAATATAGACCTCGTTTGCAACCATGCATTTGATTGTATTTTCGCTCCAAAGACGGCTCGAACGTGTGAAGTTTTTCTCATTTTTGCCTTGATAATAATACGCTCTCGGCGGAATGAGCCCATCCTCGTTCAGCTTTGCCGCGATTGCCCGAAAGCCAATGCCACGCGCCCGCATTTCAAAAATGCGCAAAACGATGGGCGCGGTGTTTTCGTCTACTACAAATTTGTGGCGGTTTTCCGCGCTTTTCTTGAAGCCATATGGCGCATATGTTCCCACGTATTTCCCATTTTGCGCCGAAGCGCGCTTTCCCGCCTTTACCTTGATGCTGGTTGTTTTTGAGTGCTGTTCATTAAACCAATTCCGAAAAACCATCATATCGTCCAGCTTTTCGTTAAGGGAAATGAGTTCGCAGTTATGTTCCGGCAGGAATACTTCCGCAAGATTGCCGACTTCCAGATAGTTCCGTCCAAGACGGCTGAGGTCTTTTATCAGTATCGTGTTGATATAACCCGCTGTAACATCCGCCAGCATCCGCTGAAATTCCGGGCGATTCTGGTTTGTCCCGCTGAAGCCGTCATCTTGGTACACCTCGACCAGTTCCCACCCCATTTCTTTCACATGCTTCGTGAGCATGAGTTTTTGGTTTTCGATTGATACCGATTCACCGGCTCGTGAATCTTCTTTGCTCAACCGAACATACACACCCACCCGATATTTTTTCTGTTTAGCCATTTACATAACCTCCGTAATCATGAGTTTATCCTCCGTTTTTCTCATTTTCTTCCCTCTCGCTTTGCTTCGCAAAGCTGGCCGGGCGGCCCTCGCTACGTTCGCCGGCTTCGCCGGTGTGTGCCCGAAGGATTTTCCGCACCGTCAAATCCTCCAACGCTTTTTTAAGCTCAATTTCTCCTTTGTAAATACTGGTTACGCGATAGAGCGTCTTGCCGATTTGCTGTTCATGATATGTAGTAACAACAGGCGCGTCGGTTGCGTTCTTGTCCGTATGCTTCACATAAACCACCTCTTACGCATTTATATTCTGTAAAAAGCCTAAGAATACGCGAAAAGCCTGTACTTATGGGAAAAGTACAGGCCGTAGGTAATATTAAATGGGTTTGATTTAACTTCTATTCATAACATCTAGTGGCGGCGTTAAGAGAAGATGACCTAAACGTGATTTTTTTGATGTTTAGCCTATCTTTCAGCAATTCATAGAACATTTCGCAGAAATTCTCGCAGGTGGAAACTTTCTTCGTGACACTCACGCGACATTCAGGATATGACCGTACAAGCGGGTGGTCGAGCTTTTTGGGGCGGACAGCATCTATTTCAGGTACGCCGTTGCGAATACCAGCCGCTTCATAGCCCGCCAGTAAATGTTCAAGGAGCGGGTCGCCTTCTTGTAGCAGTGTGCCGTGGTGGAAGTTGTCGGCAACTTCAATCAGCAGTTTTTGGGCTTCTTTGCAAGGGTACGCATAGCCCGTGCGCTCGTCTACTTCGCCGCCAACCTCAATTTCAATATACCCGGAATGCCCGTGAAGAAACTGGGCTTCGCCTTCGTGATAGTTCATAAAACGGTGGGCATATTGGAAATCGTGCCTGATTATGGAATGTGCATAATTGCCTTTTTGCATGAGGATTCATCTCCTGTGGATTTGCATTTTGCTAGCATTATTTCCATTTCGGACGTTTGTATTCGCATACATCTTTGTGCGTGGGGCAAGCTAAGCAAAAAAGGATTAGATGCAAATGTTTATTTTCGGCTCAAAGCAAATCGCCGGAGGCTTGCGGATTGGCGCGGGTTTGCGGATGACGAAACGCAATTTTATGTGGATGGCCATTATTTTAATGTGCGTGGGCATTATCAGATTCCTTTATTTTATAACAATTTTAACCCTTTGGGCTATGTATTATATTATGGTTTGGCCTTTCGTGAAGCTGTATCAAGTCATAAAACGCGCCACAGAAAAACGCCAACAGGCTAAATTGGCTCTTGAATCCGAAATACACTTTCCTCCAACAGCGTCCTAAAAGCCGCCTCAAACCGCGCATCATCGTCTTTTGTCCGCTTGGGCGCACCCTTTGTTCGGCCACCACCACGGCGCACCTTCGTGCTGATGTGCCGCTCCATGAGCAATTTATCCATATTGTCGTTGGTGAAAACGAGGCCGTTTTGATTGACGGCCTTCGCGCCCTTTCCAATCACCATCGCGGCGAGGCCGTAGTCCTGCGTGACAACAATATCCTCGCGGGAAAGCAAGCCCATCAGTTTGAAATCCACGCTGTCGGCCTCTTTGTCCACGGTGATGACAGTGCTGTAGCCATCATCCAGCACATGGGATGTGTCAATCAGCATGGTCACAGGAAGTTTGTATTCCCGCGCCAGCCGAACGATAATTTGCTTTACCGGACAAGCGTCTGCATCAACTAAAATTTGCATCGTTCAAATCCTTTACCATTATGAAGTCCTCGTGGCTGGCATGGTCGAGCTTTTCGCCTGTGATTACATAACCCAGCCGCTGATAAAACCGCACCGCCGGATTATTTTTTTGCACAGAAAGGGATGTGCGCTTGTAGCCGCGCTCGAAAAGCAACGCGAACAGCCGCTCCATCAGCATCGTACCGATATTCTGTCCGCGAAATTCCGGCAAAACCGAAATGGCAAGCTCCGGCGTATCATCGTTAAGATGCCCATACGCCGGGATAATTCGCGTCCACGCCATGCCGATGATTGTGCCGTCACGCTCCGCAACAACGCCGCAATCCCCGGCCTTGCCGCCAAAGCCGTCAACGTAAATGTAAATTTCCGGGTCGAAAATCACCTCTCGCGGGGGCATCTCATCGCCGGGTGGCACATAAATTGCCGTATAAATAAAGTCCTCCAGCAGAGGGTATTCGGCTTCGGTGATTTCTCGAATGATGGCATTCATGATTATGTCCTTTTTGTGGGCTTCTTTTTTATGTGAATCAATTTGCATACATCTGACAATTCCTCGTCCGTTTCCACCCGGTAATGAATCCAGCCTCCGTTTTCGCCGCAGGGATAGCGTTCATCCCACAGCTTTTTCGTTTTGGGCAGTAATGATGGCAGAATTTCTTCGACAGCGGATACTTGTTTTCCCGGAATTTGAAGCATAACGGTGAAGCCGTCCGGCTCGAAAAAAGTATAGCACAAATGACTTTTTTTATGGCTGAATTTATATCCCCAGCCATACTCATTGCCGAATGGGAATTTTAACTCGCGAACAAGGTCATAGCTTGCGGTCAAATGCGCTTCCATTTTCATCAACCGCTCGAAGCCCCGCCCCATATGCCCCCGAATTGCCGCCTCGTCCGGCACGGCATTTTTATCCAGCATTCGTCCAGTCCACATTCTATTTAGCCTCCATTTTTATACATCCATTCGCCCGGATTGTGCATCGTAATTACGAAAAATTGTGCTGTGGCTTTGTCCGGTAGGTTCGAATTTGGCATAATACGGAACAAGTTTTTCATCGTGGCATATGTCCACCATGTACAAATCTTTGCATTCCTTGAGCATCAGCCTAAGAAGCCAACTGCCAATGCGTTTGCCTTGATGAGATTCCACCACTTCAAGGAGGGGAATATAGGCGGTTAGCACCCCATCAGACACAGCATTGATAAAACCAACCACTTTATTAATTTCCGTGTCTATGGCAACGATGGCGCGATAACTGTTTTGCAGAATTTTCAAATGCACCGCAGGGCTGGGCGGATTAGGCCAACCCACAAAAAAACCGGACAGCATATCTTCTGTAATGCCGCTTATCTCTTTTGTATAAATTATGCTCGAACGTTTGCAATAGCCGTTACCTTCGTGATGGGCAAGGCACGCGTTACAATCGCGATGCCTTGGGCAGTCTGCGTTGGGACATGGGCAATTTTGAGGAATCATCGTCTATTTGCTCCTTTATTCATAATAATATCTGCTACTACAAGCCTGACACCAACAATTTTTGTTTAATCCTCCACGCCAGTTAGTGAAAATTCCTCAATTAAGCTTGCAAACCGCTTTTTTTCATGCGCCTTTATGGGCGCGGAATAATTATATAAAACGTGTTGCATTACATCCGCATCTATTAAAACTTCATCAAATTTGGAGAATTTACGGTCTTTGACATTGTGATTATGAATTGCAGTGCATATCATATCAGTCTCGTCAGGGGTGGTGATTTTTAATTCGCCAAGAACTTCCCGCGCAAGCAACGCACCTAACACAGCGTGATTATTATGATTGCCTGTTTTAAAAGTATGCAAATCATGCAACATGCCGGCCATTGTTGCCAATTCAACATTCACGCCGCGCTTCAAGGCTATCAACGCACACGCTTGCGAAACGCCATATAGATGAAGATATGCAATGCGGCGATTTTCAGTGTCGTCCATGTTCAGCAATATTTCATCAATGTATTTTCTCAATATTTCTACTCGGTTTTCATTCATGCTAATCCAATCCTTTCACACATTCCCCATAGAGGACATTTATCGCATAATGGCTTGCTTTTACGGCAGAAATCCTTGCAAAGATAAACAATCCCGGCGTGATAATTATTATAGAGTTTCACATCTCGCGGAAGGTTCGCCTCAAAATGCGCCTTGACTGTATCGTATGCGAACGCATTCCCGCGTTTTTTGCGG
Source organism: Defluviitaleaceae bacterium (assembly GCA_009787785.1). Lineage (GTDB taxonomy): Bacteria > Bacillota > Clostridia > Lachnospirales > WQUN01 > WQRX01. The sequence continues at coordinate 75,778 of WQSR01000001.1, read as the reverse complement.
GAATGTGTGAGATAGCCGCCGGCATTAATCGGATACCGCCCGCAAAGCCGCATGGTGTACGCATCAATCACAAATGTTGGAAAGCCGAAGGCATACAGCAAAATCGAATCGGCGGTTTCCTTGCCAATGCCCTTTATCGAGAGCAATTCAGGGCGCAATTTTTCCAACGGCTCACGCTGGACAGTTGGAACATCGAAGTTGTATTTCCCAAACCACGCCGTCACCGCTTTCAAATACGCCGCCTTCTGATTGAAAAATCCGGCAGAACGGATAACGACTGCAAGTTCCGCAATATCGGCATCCAACACAAACTGCGGCGTAAGATTATCCCCAAAGTTGGCGATTGCCTTTTCCACATTGCTCCATGCCGTGTTTTGCGTTAGCACCGCACCGACAATCATTTCATATGGTGTTTTCGCTGGCCACCATTTTAAATCGCCGTAGTGAGTGTTGAGCTTTTCGTAAATTGCTAAAACATTTCTATTCATAAATAAGTTATCCATTCAACAAATTCTCCGCCATTTTATTTAACGCATCACTTTTCTCATCATATCCCAAATTAAGCGTATCCAGGATTTCATCCATATGTGCCGCCGCAGAAAAAAGCACTGACAAAATTTCATTGGCAGTTTTGCACGTTAAAATCGGATGATGGAACCCTTTTGGCGAATGATGCAAAACAGCCACCTGTTCTCCATCCCCAAATCTGTGAATATTTGTGCCTTTTGCATCATCGCGCTGTAGCATTTGAATAACGATGATAAGCTGACACAGTTCAAACGCAAGGTGCGCCGCAATCAAATTATCCTTGCGTCCCAATTTCAACAAAATCATGGATGCAAAAAACCAAAACTGATTAACCACGGCATCAATTTTGCTTGCAAATGAGTCATCCTCCTTTTTCGGCTTTTTATCAGTTGGATAGCGAAAAATAAGGTCAAATCTCATACCATTTTCACAGCATATCCTAATTGCATCTTTGCGGGAGTGACTGATTATTTCATAACCGAAAATTGTTGTAAAATTTTTGGATATGGCAGACAGCACCGTTTTTATGTTAATCGGCGCATTATCCGACAGCAAAACCTCCATATCTACATCACTGTATTTATCCAGCTCTGCAGGATTGTTTAATGAACCGCCAATTATAATTTTATCAATTTTAAGCAACTCAGAAAGAAGGCTCGACATTTTATCAGCTGCATCCTTTTGCCACATTATGACAGCTCCCCTTGATATCATCCTTTTTCTCCGATTCTCGTAACAGCAAAATAAGTTCATCTTGATTTCTAATAATCCTACTTATGCCAACAAATACGCCGCCGCCAATAAAAGCCATCACGCTGACAACCCTAAATATTACATCTTCCCACAAGTCCAAGCGGATAATTTGTACGACATAAAATCCCGACATTCCTATCAAAATCAATCCGCTGACAAATAGGGTGATAGAGATAAATTTATTCATATTCGTTTCATTCCTTTTTGAAGAGGTTGTAATCACAAAGACAAACCCGGATTCAAATGAAATTAAATCACCATTTTGTTCAAAGCCAAGACGCTCATAAAAACGCTTTACGCCTGACTGTGCAGTAAGCAAAATTTCATGTGCGCCAGCGTAGTCTTATATAGCCTCGTACATTATCATAAGGTCTGCGAACTATAGCAGAAACATTATTAAAATTACCCTCGGCAGTTTCAATTATATGGTCGTCAAAACCAATAACTATCGCTATATGGTCGTTTTCTTCGTTCTTGAAAATGCAGTCAAATAAAACAATATCACCGATTTCGGGTCTTTCGTTTTTGTTAATCCAATAATTTGTTTCAGGCAATTTTGCCCATTGTTCCCATGCGATACATCCGGCAAAATTGCAAGTTACGCTTTCGTTTTCGTATCTGACAGGGAGGTTATATCCCGCTTTAATGCAACACCAGTATACGAAAGCGGCACACCAACAATTATCCCAATTATTTACATCCCATGAATCTGAATAAGGAAACAAATCTGATATGGGTTGTAAATTCGTTTTTGCTCCCATAACATTTCCGTGATAACATTTACTTGCTTCTATTTTCGCAATTTGCGCCAATTTCGCGTTCATCATACTTCATCCCTCGTCAAATATTGATTTGCTCGCTCAAATTTATATTCAATCTGTTTGCGAAGCGTGTCATCGTCAATGCCAAGATGTAGGCGGACTTGTGCCAGCATAATTTCAACATCGGCCATTTCTTCCAAAATATTTTCAATCATATTAGGCTTGTTTCTGTTTGCATGTTTTTGAAGTGCGACGATTAACTCGGCGCATTCTTCCACCAAGCAACCAATTTGCATGTTCCCGCTCCATCTGTCAAGTGCGGCTTGCATGATTTTTACTTCGGCTTCGGTAAATTCAATTTTCATGCGCTACCTCCAGCTTCGCCTGCTAAACATGTGCCACTGGCACACAGCACCCGGTTAGTTCTTCGTATACAAAACAGTCAACAAAGTGGTCATTTACCATGCCCACGCCTTGCATGAAGGCGTAAATAATGGTGCTTCCCACAAAATTCATGCCGCGCTTTTTGAGGTCTTTACTGATTTTATCGGAAATGGGGGAAGTGGTGACGAAATCCTCAACTGTGGCAAAGCGGTTCACAATAGGTTTATGCGCCACATAACTCCACAAATAATGGGCAAAACTTCCATGTTCCTCTTGAATAGCGAGAACCGCCTTCGCATTGGCAATGGCGGCGTTGACTTTCAAACGATTACGCACGATGCCGGGATTTGCCATCAGCTCCTCGATTTTTGCATTATCGTATTGCACGACAATCGCCGGGTCGAAATTGTCAAAGGCGGCACGATAATTCTCCCGCTTTTTGAGAATCGTCAGCCAAGAAAGCCCAGCCTGTGCGCCTTCCAGAATCAACATTTCAAACAACTTATTGTCATCACGGACGGGTCTGCCCCATTCGGTGTCGTGGTAATCCACATAAATGGGTGTATCACCGCACCAACTACACCTGATTTTAGCGTCATTGCAACTTTCAATCATTTATTCTCGTTCCTTTCTGCTACAATAAAGTAATCGTAGAACGGCATCAAAAATTTATATCCATTCACAAGGCGGTTTGCAAAATCACGCGAAAACAGTTCGTCATTGATTGTGCCGTAATGAATCAGCGAGAAGGATTTTTTGTTATACCACTCTTGTGTTTTTATTGTTGGGGCTTGCTTTTGGCGTGCATACGCATCCCCTTCGAGTTTGAACTCCTCTTGGCTACCGAGCAAGTCAATCAACTTCTCAAGTTCATGTGGTTTTTTATTTATACTTGCCCGCACATTTTCCATTGTCACAGCTTTGGCGGCATAATAGCCAAGCCCATAACTCCAACCCTCGGGATTTAAGTCAAACCAAAACGTCAAAACGCCGCTACTTTCTTCCCCCTCGGCAGAAGGTCGCTCTACCGAAAACCACAAGTGGTCGCGGTATGGGTTTCCATCACGAATGCGCCGTGCATCTTTGTAAATGCGCGACAACTTATGAATAAAGCCTCGCTCACTATAGTCGGCGATAATTCGTGCATAAACTTCTTGCCCCAATTCCTTCATTGGCGCGTGAAAGTCGCGCTTGTACTCGTCTTTATGCGCCTCAAACCATGCCTTGTTGTTGTTTAGTCGAATGTTCCACATAAAGTCGATTGTGGCTTGGGAAAATCCTTCAAACATTTTGCACCTCTTTTCCTTTGTCTGCACTTCCTGTTATCTCGTGGTAGAATGCCGGATTCTGCCGCAAAACATCTTCCGTGATAAAGCAAATATCTGCAAATGCGATGTTCATAACGTATAATCCTCCAACATTAATAATCGGGCGCGCGTTCGTCTATGAATTTGCCGAAACTTCCGCAACAATGGGGTCGTGCAAGGGCTTTCCTTCAAATTCGCCAAATGATGACTCGCGAAGTTTTTTGGCTGACTTTCGCACCTTCGGCTTTATTAAATCATAACTCTGATGAATCATATCGCGCACTTCGTCCGGTGGCACATCGCCGCCTATGTACACGGTATTCCAATGGGTTTTGTTCATATGCCAGCCGGGAACAAGGTCGGTGAATATACTTCGCAGAAAATCCGCTTTATGCGGGTCGCATTTGAGATTAATACACAATTTTCCATTGCGATTGTAAATATGCGCGAAGGTTTTTTTATTCGCGCCGTGGCGCATGACCGCCCATGTTCCATCATCTGAATGGGCATCCATCCCGTCAAATGGATAATCCTCATACGCCGCCGGAAAGGTGAGGCAGTAGTCAATCAAGTCTTGTTTTGTCATCAATCAATAAGTCCTTCAGCTTTAGAACTTGCCAATGATTGCTGTATCGAATCTTCCAATTCATTTTCAACAGAATAATAAACTGCGATTTTAAATAATTCGACTATCGGTTGTCTTAATTCATTTGCAAGTTTTTTCTTGCATGGTTCACCTCGCCGTTGCCTTTTAACACCGGAATCCTCCCAATGACTAATTTCTGCCGCGACTTCCCCGGCTTCTTCCAACAAGCGGGTTGCCATTTCATATACACCCTTCGGGAATCGTTTATTTGATGCTTCAACCATTTTATAAAAATTTTCCATTTTTTATCTTCCTTCCTATAAAAATAGATTAATTATTTTGGAATCCCACGATACTGCCATTGTGGTTTTTGGGAAAACCATACCGATATGGCCTTCTGTGGACAGCAGTTTATACAGCGATAGCAGACAGTGCAGTTGTCTTTCGGCGTGATGATGCCTTGCATATTTTCAAAATTCTTCATGGGGCAACATTTCACACAAATGTTACAGGCGTTGCAACTTGCACCAATTATTACACTGTGTTTAGCCTTGTATTCCATTGTTCCTTTGGTGGCGGAGGGGTTGCGGCTATCGCCCTGCCACGGCTTGCCCTGCACTTTGCCAATTAACTTAGCGAATATGGAAAATCCACGTTTCTTGACTTTGCCTTCTTTTATATCACGGCAAATCTTATCCATTTTCCTGTCAGCTTTACGGGTTTTTTTCGCATAGGACTTATCGCTTCTTTGACGCAGAAAAAAGGTGTTCGATATATTATTTGGCATGGAAAAATGCGCTGCATAAATTACTTCAACATGATTCAATGGGAAAATGTCAGTAAGCACCCTCGCGCCATCACCGGAAAAAGCCAACTGTGTCACAAAAACAATCAACTGCTTGCCCTTAAAATCATCCACGTGCTTCGCGATGAACTCGCGCATGATAAGCGGCACTCGTGAGCCATAAATCGGATAGCAAACGGCAATGCTACTGTGGCGTTGAATTTCGGCAGAGAAATTTACATCGGCTTCAATGGAATAACAAGCCGCATCCATTTTTTGACTGAACAATTCCGCAATATATTTTGTATTTCCCGTGCCGGAAAAATAAAGGGCGAGAATTGAACCGCCGTGACCCGCCCTCTCGAACCGATTCAAGAAAAACAACTCCGTGCCGCAAGACGCACAGAACCGTATTTCTCCACTCTCGTCAATTATATTGCACTTTGGGCATCGTTTCACGAGTCAAACTCCTTTACCCGATGTGTAACACGCTAACGCTCCGCTATCGACACCAACTCCGCATCGGCGTGGGCTTCCATAAAGCGGATAATCTCGTCTATGGAATTTTGCCTGTGCGCGGCATCGCCGGAGACAACGGCAATACCGATGGTCAGCGTTTGCATTACATCCTGCGTGTCAATTTCTGCAATGGATACGTTGAATTTATGGCGCGTTTTCTCGATAATGCTTCTGCGGACTTGCCGCTTGTCTTTCAGCGAGGTGGCTTGCGGGATGTAAAATTTCAATGCTGCCGATGCAGTGAAATTGTTATTGCTCATCTAACCACTCCATATGCCCGACCGGAAACGGGATGCCTTCATAATGTTTGGTGCTCGTATGAACAAAACCATGTGACAAATACCATTTTTTTAAGCGCGTGTCATTGTCCATAAGTTTAATGCTAATTTTGTTGCCACCCAGTTCTTGTGCTTTTGCTTTGCAAAAATCAAGCAATGCCTTTCCATAGCCATGATGACGATATTCCGGCAAAATGGTCAACTTTTGCAATTTGTAAACACCTTCACCTGCGTGGGTAAGCGAAACAAAGCCTACTATTTTGCCATCGACACACGCTCCAAATGGATAGTACCCGGGCGCGATTTTATCAGCCAGCAATTCGTCAGGAATATTTGATGAAAACTCCGGTGAATCAGCATAGCCAAATTCATCCGCCACCGTTGCAAAACTACGCCGCACAACATCGGCATATTCGCTTAGATGCGTATCTGTCATAGGTTCAATTATCATTGAGCCGTTCCTACATAAACTAGCCCCTTGCGGTTGGGTGCGTCGTCCATTTTGGCGAAGGAAAAACTTTCACTCTCTGCCCAAATATGGCAAATGGCAATGCCCAAGTCGATGTGCGACATTTTGCCAAGCACCAACCCCACCAGCGGGTTTGGCTTTTTCAAATAGCAGTGAATTTTTCCGCTGTCCGCAATAAAAAACCAGTTCTGCATGTTTACGCCGCTGGGCGCAAGCCGCGCCGCTTCCAAGCGTGGGTCATTGCCTTCGCTTATAGCTGACAGGGGTTTGCGTTTGAATGCCGACAATTCCCGATGTAACGGTTCTGCGGGCTTGCCGAAGGCCAGTGCAATCACATAGGGCAAATCGGATTCCATCGCCTCGCCGGGTTTCGATGCGCCAAGCCAACACGCACCCAACCCATTGGCAGAGAAATATAAATCCAACTGCTGGCCAATGAAACCGATATTCTCATGGGAGCCGGGTTTATCCTCGCTACCGAAAACAAGGAAATGCGGAGCTTTCACACCGAGGATTCCCTTTGTTTTGCTGGTGATTTCGATAGAGAATTTTATATCCGGGTACAGCGGCTTCACTTTGCCAATTTCTGCGCGGACGGCATCCATTGTGGCGGCATCCAGGGTTGAGGGGTCGTACTTCCTCACGGATTTGCGCTTGCGGATTATCTCGTTCATGGGTGCGTCACCATCACTTGCCAATTCACGCCAAAGCAGTCGATAACATATCCGTAAAGCGGTGACCAAAAGGTTTCAGCCAACGATTCTACTATTGTGCCGCCCACGGCCAGCTTATTAAATGTCGCGGTTACTTCTTCCGGCGTGTCGTAGACAACCATGTACGAAAAATTTCCCGCTGAGGGCAAAGGCGGCGTTTCCGCGCCGTCCGTCAGTGAGAAATTAGTGCCACAGATATACACTTCCGAGTGCATGACAAAATTTGGCGGAAGTTCATCCATACCGCTACCCGGAGGCGCGTCTTTGGCATAGTTTATTTCCTTAACCTCTGCGCCAAAAACTTCCTCGTAAAATGAAATTGCCTCATCGCAATTTCCGCTGAAATGAATGGTTGGAATAAGCATACAATCATCTCCTATCTAAACTCGTAATGTTTTTTTACGGGCTTGGTGACTTTCCACACGCAGGATAATCCCGCCGGAAATTCGCAATAATCGCCCGCGCCGAAGCTGACGCTACCGCTGCCAGCCCGGCTCGGGTCGTCATAGGTAAGGGTCACTTCGCCTTCGGTGAGCCAGCAGATTTCCTCGCTGTCATAATGCCAGTCAAACTCGGAAACCCCACAGCCCCATGTCGGATTGTTGCGGAGTTTGGCAATGTCTGCCTCGGTTGCTTTTCTTACTGTGATTTTCATTGCAATCATCCCTTCTTTTTTCTGAAAAAGAAATTCATTAACCTTTTTTGAATCGAGCCATCGCGTAGTTCACAGTACATGGTTGTGTTGCGGTGGCTTTTCTTGCACGCCGCGCAGTTTCCGTGGCGTTTGCATTTTGTGTTGGGGCATTGGCATACTTTTCTTTCCATTTAATTTGCCTCCTTTTCTATTACCGGAGAATTTACTTCGGCAATCTCAGCCATAGATACATAAGGGTTGCGATACTGGCGGCGTTTTAGTGTCGCTTTGTTTGCGAAAATGGCGTGTGCAGGGCGTAAATTTACACAGGCATAGCAATTTTCGCAATTAGTGCCAAATTTAACAGCGGCATTTACAACTACAGACTTGTTATTGCCATGAATGGCTTGATAATTACTTTCGTCAAGAACATCTATATTTTTCGCCGGGCAAATCATCACGCAAGTTTTGCAAAATGTGCAGGATAGTGAAACAAGAAACTTTGCTTCGCCACAGTATTTTGTTGCATTGCCTATGGCTTTTTTCGGTTTTATGGCTTTTGATTTTCGACTTATAATATCGGAGATGATTTTATTGAGATTTTTTTCTGCCTTATCCAGCATATTTATTGGGTTCTTGGGTGAGTTAAGTAAAAATATGAAATTCATCGGGGTTCTTAAATACGCGCCATAGTTAAGCGGGATGAGGCTCGCGATTTCGCCAAGCGCATTTATGTGAATAAACGACCATAAATTTACGGCAAAGAAATAATCAGCCTCAAACGTATTATTGGTTATAAAACTCCGCACCATCTTGGGTAAACCGTTTGCATATTGAGGATACACGAAGCCAATACAATCGTCCTTGTATGATTTAGACTCATGCATGGCTTGTGGTATGGAAATCAGATTTGCACCCGCAGAATCGGCAAATTTGCGAGCTACAAATAATGAGTTTCCCGTTCCCGTAAAGTAAAAAATTGTCATGGTCATTCCCCCATCACTTTTACATAAAATTTCCTGTTCCGTGGCGGGTCAAATTCCGTAAAGTAAATTCCCTGCCATGTACCAAGAACGAGCTTACCGTTTTCGATGATGGTGGTCGCACTCGAACCCACCGCAGAGGTTTTCAAATGCGCCGCGCTGTTTCCCTCGCCGTGACGAAACTCCGGGCGGTCGGGGAAGGCTTTGTTTAATCCGTGAACGAGGTCGTTACAAACATCAGGGTCTGCATTTTCATTAATGGTAATGCCTGCCGTTGTGTGGGGGTTGAATACTACGGCAATGCCGCTGGTTATGCCGCTTTTTACCACGGCCTCGCGCACTTGGAAGGTTATGTTGTAAAAATCCTCGCGCTGAGCGGATAAATTGTACTCGAAAAGCATAGTTAATCACTCCATTCTCTTTTCATTTTCGATTGAATTAGCATTAATAATTTCACTCAAAGAAACTTCCGAATTGCGCCACCGTTTATTGTTTTTCTCGCGTTTATGATGCATGGCATTTTGTGGACAAAGATGAATACAAGCCAAACATCCTTCGCAACGGTCACTAAATTGGATTTCACTTGATACAAAAATATTTTGTGCAGGACACACCTTTTTGCAAATACCGCACATATTGCACTTGCTGTCTATGATAAAATTACGAGGATGCTTGCGTGGATTAAATACACGTTCAAACACGGCAGTCATAACTCTTTTTCCAATATGTGCGCTGGCGTTCATGTGTTTTCTGTTATTAATATCGGCTACGATTTTTGCTAACTTGGCATCGATATTTTTCTTCGGTAAACTTTTCTCCTGCGCATTCATATCAAACACGGGCAAGTAGTTATCCAGCATCAGCAATTGATTAGCATATGCAAAATGGTGTTTATTTTGACATTGGAGTTTTGCCATAGCCGCTCCGGGCAGACTGCCATACGTCCCGATTGCGAAAAGATAATCCGTTTCAAATTTAACCTTTTCTATAAATCGACGCACCATAAGCGGCAAGTTCCACCAATAAATCGGAAATACAATGCCGATTGCATCATCACTATAATGTAGATTATCTGAATTAATAATCTGTGGAATAGAAATGAGTGTGCCGCCGAGGTGCTTTGCAACTGACAATGAATTTCCCGTGGCTGTGAAATAGAAAATGGTCATACTATCCCCAATCTTCGCCGCTTAAGCGGCTTTGCAATTCCGTCAGCGCGAGTTTTCGTTCACGGAAATCGGGCAGAACACGCTCTACCACCGTCCAAAACCGCGCTGAGTGGTTCATTTCTTTGATATGCGCCAATTCATGGACGACAACGTAATCAATGATGGCATCGTCGGCCATTATCAGCCGCCAAGAAAAATTCAAACGCTGGAGTGATGAGCAACTGCCCCAACGCTTCATCGCACTGTTAATTTTCACAGCCGCTGGCGTCACACCCATTTGCGAGGCGAAAAAGTCCACACGCTGTGTTATGTGCGATTTCGCAAGGATTTTATATAATTGGATGTAGGCGGTTTTTATCTGCTGCGGTGTTAATCCGGTTGGCATGTAAAATACTGAATCATCGAATCCGGCGTGTTTTCCGTTGCGCTGGGTGATTGGGTATGGCTTTCCACGGAATAAAATGGAGCTTCCATAATCAATCACAAAGGATTCCTTCTGCGCCGCTTGCGTCTGCTGTTTTTCAAGGCTTTTTAGAATCCATTGTTCTTTCTCCAATACAAACCGGTCGATTTCTCGTTTGGGCATTCGCAGGGGTGCGCGGACTTCGACTTTGCCGTTACGGACATAAATTGCGGCGGTTTTACGCCGTGAGCGCGTCAGGGTGTAATACATATTTCTGCCGGAATCCAGCCTTTTTGCCTGGTTTCATTTGTGGCTAACAGCCATGCGTTTACGATTTCTTCCACCGTGAGCATATCGCCCGCGTTTTGTACCAGTTCCGTGGGGTTGTAATCCCGCACTAAAACGCCGCCGCTGATGAAGGAGTCGGGGACATAAGTTGCGTGGCCGTCAATTTCGCAGGGAAACCAATGCAGAAAATGGGTATCTTCTTCCCCGGTCAGAGTTACCGCTGTCCCCTTTGGGAATGTGGGGAACTGCCCCTCGCCGTTATGTTGCTGTAATACTTTCACTTGCATGAAATCACCTCATTTTTGTTCCGCTGAATAAAATCAAGCAGGATATGCAAGTCTGTCGTATTAGAATGGTGTGTTACTGTGGTACTTCTGGTCGGGGTTATATGAATCTGGAGCATATTGCATACTCGCCCAGCATATTCGAGAAGGGTATCTACATCGTTGTAAGTAAGCGGTGCGTTTTTCCAAAGTTCATTTGGCTTCAATACATACTTCTTGTCGATGTGAGCGTAGTATTTATCGCGCCGAGCTGTTAAGTTTTTAATGACTGGTTGCAATCTTGCAAGTTCTGATTTCGCATCAGTAATTTTGGCTGGAAAATTTGTGGGAGTGCAAATAACCTCGGGCTCTCGTTCTTCGTCTCCCGCACAATGAAAAACATATCTAAACTCTGTATGAAAGTAATTTTGATTTTGCTCGCAAGTATTAAGAATATTTACAACTGATAAGCTATCCTTGTCAGCATCAAACAGCTTCGCCACAGTGATGTACATTTCGTGCAAAATACTTATGGATGCCACGCTAAAAAAGCCGGGGGAATAATTCATTTCATCCAAATAAGTCTCTCTGCAATCATTCAATTGTTTATGCACTAACAGACAATCATTCGCCCAAATAATGCGCTCAAGCAGTTGTTCAATCTGCTTCGTCAAATCTTCTTTAGAAATTCTCATTCAAAAAATCACCTCAATATTTTCTCCATTACTTTACCCTTTGCCAGCTCATCCACAAGTTTATCCATCCAGCGGATTTTTTGCATGAGCGGGTCTTCGATTTCCTCCACGCGAACGCCGCAGATTACGCCTTTTATAAGTGGCGCATTGGGATGGATTTGCGGGGCTTCGGCAAAAAATGTGCGGAAATCAACCGCTTTTTCGATTTGCGCGGCAAGCCCGGCCTCGTCATAGCCCGTTAGCCATGTGATTACCTCGTGCAGTTCTGCCACGGTGCGGCCTTTTCGCTCCACCTTTTGGATATACATGGGGTAGACCTTAGAAAATGCCATTTTGAAGGCAAAATCATTCCTGTTTTTCACGCGATTTCCTCTAATAATCGCTTCAGCTCGGTGACTTCCGTAGCCGACAGCGTTACGCCTTTGCCCATCTTGGCACGCTCTGGAGCCCAGTCGCGGATGTCGTACTTGGGTTCGCGGTCGTTCCAGCTTACGAGGTTAAGTTCCTTTTGCCAGCCCTTCGAGCCTTCGGACAAAACGCCGATGTGCTTCGTTACTTCAAATTTAATGTCTGCCATGCGAGATTTCTCCTTTTACATATGCTATAAGCGGTTCAATGGTTGTTTTGTCGGTAAAATCAATGTTTTATCATAGGTTTCAAGTACACCCATGTCATCGCTTTTGCGTTCGGAAGGTGGCATTTTTTCAATCATTTCGAGGGATTTGCAAGCATTTTTTGTAATTGTCTTAATTCCGTTAATTTCGCCCGCATATAATCCGCCACCATATATCACTATATCATAGTCCTTTAATTAGTGGGGTTTTATTTCTGTGGTTGCAAAACGGGGGGCATCAAAGGCTTCGGCAATCCACTGGGCGTACCGTTTTGCTTCGCAAAACTGGCCGGACGGCCTTCGCTTCACTCACCGGCTTCGCCGGGGTGTACCTTATCTGTAAATATAATCCCATCGAGGTGGTCGATTTCGTGGCAAAACGTGGCCGCGAGGAATCCTTCGCCCATTACCGTGATGGATTCGCCGTGCCTGTCCAGCGCGGAAACGGTCACTTTGTTGGGTCGCTCCACATAGCCGCGAGGCGCACCGGGCGCGATTGAACCTTCCAGTACGCGCTCCATTTTTGTGCTTGCCTCCGAAATGGTCGGATTTATCAGTTCGATTACGCCGCCCTCATCCAGCACGACAACCACACGCCGCAAAATGCCCACATGCACAGCGGCGCATCCGTAGCCCTTCACCCGTTCGAGGGTGTCGCGCATGTCCTCCAGTAAAATTGCGAGGCGGTCATCGAATTTCGTGACGGGCTTGCTGGCTTTGCGAAAAAGTGGGTCGCTCCAATTTGTGAGGTTTCGTATTGCCATTTCACTCACCCTTTTCCCAAACAGTCCATATATCCGGCTGGTATCCGATGGTGGCTTTTTTCCCGTTCCGCACAATGGGTGTCTTAAACATGCCTGGATTTTCCAGCAAGCGTTCCTCGACGTCGTTTTTATCGCCAATATGCGCGATATATTGTGCTTCGTATTCCTTCGATTTTTCGTCAATCAGCGCGTCCATGCCGCCAACGGCAGATTTCACGCTCTGATACTCGCCCTTGCTCAAGCCGAATTTAACAATATCGACAAGCTGATATTTAATGCGCCGTTCCTTAAAATATCGCTCCGCCTTTTTGGTGTCAAAGCACTTGGATTTTCCGAAAATTTGAATGTTCACTAAAAATCCTCCATAATTACGGTAAACGGGCCGGAATTAACCAACTCTACGTCCATCATCGCGCCGAAAACGCCGTGTTCTACCCGCGCAAATTTATCCTTCGCATATTCAATAAAATATGCGTACAATTCCTCTGCCAAAGCGGGGGGCGCGGCGTCGGTGAAGCTGGGGCGGTTGCCCTTGCGGCAGTCGGCGTACAGCGTGAATTGCGAAACCACCAGCAATTCGCCGCCCACATCGGCAATGGACAGATTGGTTTTGCCGTTCTCATCCGCAAAAATCCGTAGCTTTTGGATTTTATCCACGGCTTTTTCGATTTTCGCCTTATCGTCACCCGCGCCCACGCCAAGCAGAACGAGATAGCCCTTATTGATGCTCCCGGTGATTTCGCCGTCAACGGTGACGGAGGCGCGGTTAACACGTTGCAGGACGATTTTCATAGCGTGATTTCTTCGTTCGGTTCGATAATCAGCTTGTTTGGCGCATCCCATTTCTCGGCCAATTCCCGGTCAAACAGGGCTTTGGGCTTCACATGGATAATGATATTGTGCTTCGCCTTGATTAGCCGCGCACACTCGGTCGCTTCTTCCAGCCCCATGTTGTAAAAGCCGTCCCCGCAGAGGATGGCGTAATCCAAGCCCATGTCGGCAAAGGTTTCCATTTGTGCGGTCTTGGAGGTGTCGCCGCTGGCGTAAATCTTCACACCGTCTATTGTAATGATGAAGCCCACAGACTTCGCTGGATTATGGTTTTTGTTATAGGCTTCCACGGCTTGGATTTGTATGCCGTCAATGTCGAAGTTGTTATGCTTGCCGCCTTGCAGGGCTTCTACATTGGAAATGATTTTGCAATCCGGCTTCTTGGTGCAAAGGTCAGTTTGATTGTGGTCGAAGTGGTCATGAGAAACCAAAATTAAATCAGCGGGCATGTCATAGCCCTCCCCCGCAAACGGGTCAACATAGACCACGCGCCCATCAGCGGCAGTCAGCCGAAAACTTCCGTGGCCTTGATAAAATAGCTTTGCCATGTGCGTTAGACCTCTCTTTCAGCATTTGTTTTATATTTGTTGTAAATGCGCCGATAGTTCAAAATCAATGGCACAATTCCTGCCACTGAAACAAAGCCCACCCAAATCGCACCTGCGGCCATATCAAAAAGCCCAATAATCGCCGGGATGATGAAAGCACACCCATATACCAGCCACATAATAGCATTTTCGCGATTGAACGCAGGAACATTTTTTATTTCTACGAGGTTCACCTCAGTACCTGCCCAAAAGTGCATGGGTGTTTTACGCCTGAAGGCCCATAGGGCGATACCCCAAAAACAAAGCCCGCAGAACGCAATAATAATCGCAAAGACAATGCCGCCTTCGGTTATTCCCATATTTGCTCACGCTCCCATCAGATTTTCTTTTTGTTGAACCCGGACGGCACAAGCCGATAGGCTTCCTTTTTATCCATCTTTGTCATGTATCGTGTGGCAATGAATGTTTTGCAATTTGGGTTTGGGTAAATGGTGATGGCGGCCACCCCTATTCCCCGATTACTTTTATCAGCACACGTTTGTCACGCATACCATCAAATTCACCATAAAAAATCTGCTCCCATGTGCCGAAGTCCAGCTTGCCGTTGGTGACAGCCACCACAACTTCGCGTCCCATCACAGAACGCTTCAAATGTGCATCGGCGTTGTCTTCATAACCGTTGTGGTCGTATTGCTCATGGGGCTTTTCCGGTGCAAGTTTCTCCAACCAGCGTTCGAAATCCCGGTGCAAGCCGCTTTCGTTGTCGTTTATGAACACGCTGGCGGTTATGTGCATGGCATTGACGAGGCACAGCCCCTCGCGGATACCGCTTTCGGCCAGCGCGGCTTCCACATCGGATGTTATGTTGATGTATGCGCGGCGGGTTTTGGCGCGGATGGTTAGTTCTTTTCGGTAGGATTTCATGCCTTCACCGTCCCATTATTGTTCTTCAAAATAATCAGAATCGATTTTTTTAATTCGGATAATATTGCTTGTTCCGACACCAATGTCATGTTTTATCATCAGCTTTGCCAGGGATAATCCGTCGATAAGGATAATTTTGGCGTTAGGTACAGATTTCGCATAATCCACCGCAGGCTTTGCAAAACTCGCTGTTGTGATGAATACACCCTTGGTAGCACCTTCGCCCAACAAAGCTCCGGCAAATTTCTGAATATCCGGGCGAGAAACGGTGGAGTCTTTATCCCACCGCTTGGCTTGTATGTAAATCATATCAAGCCCTAGTTCATCTTGTTTTATAACGCCATCGATTCCACCATCGCCGGATTTTTTTGTGACCTCGCCAGAACCTTCGAGGCCGCCGTAGCCCATCTTTAGTAATAAATCGACTACCAAAAATTCAAAAAATGTGGGTGAGTTATTGTATATGGATTCCAACAGTTCATCTGCAAGTTGCAAATCCAACTGCGAGGATAAAGTTCCCATGATTTCCTCGGGGGTTTTATCGGCGTTTTTAATATCATCATGAAGCACTGTTTCCGAAACACTTTCACCTTGCCCGCGAAAGTTATAGTATCCGGGATGCTCACTCAGGGTTCTCATGTCTATTTGCTGCGGATTGTTAGCCAGCACTTTTTTTCCGGGTTCAGTGAGGCTATAAAAACCGCGTTTTCCATGCACAGACTCAAGAAGACCGGCTTTTTTCAAGTGAGCAAATGCCCACGCTACACGATTGTGAACAGAGCGTGTTCTTCCGCTGGGAACACGCTCCTGCTTCTCCTCATCGGTGAGATTGTACAGTTTTTCAATATGTTCGACGGATTCCTTAACCGACCGGCTTTCAACGCCCTCGGCAAACTTCATAATCGGTAGCATTACATCTTGAAAGGTGGGGATGGCCATTGTTTTACGTCCTCCTTTTGATATATTCGGTTACTGCTGTATAAAACTCTTGGAAAAATAGCATATGTGGTGAAACATCATCTTCCAATATATCCACCATGTCGCCGTAATCTATGTCGACGCGAAGGGCTTCCACTTTTTTAATGAATGCCGGAAACGAAGGTGGGAAAATTTTTTCCTCGTGAACATAACGCTTGTTGAACGTGCCGATTAATGTGGGGTGCTTTTTAATATCTCGGTCATTTTTTGCAATAATATTATCTGCGGCAAATACTGCCCGAAGTGTGCTGTAAATTGCATAATAGAGCTTTGATGCCGCATCCCCGTAAAGTTTTGAATCAAATAACACTTGTGCTGCTTTATATCGTGCCTCCGCTTTCTCAATCCAATTTTCAACTAAATGTTTTCTGTGGTCGCTCATAGTAAGACACGCCTTCCGTTAAAATATTGGAATACAATCCTACCCCATCCTTGCAATCTTCGAACTGATTTGCAGAAACAATTCTGTATGAAGCCATTATATTGTGCTTGTAGTCTAAGTTTATAGTTGCATCTATTAATTCATTTCGTTTTGCAATAACTTCAAGGGGTTTGCACTCCAAGAATAATGCGACATCCAAGTCAGATTCGCCTTCGGTAAAATCGTTCCGTGCATATGAACCAAACATAACAATTTTCACCAGCGAGTCGCCAAATAAGATTTTTGCTTCTTCTGTTATTTCTTGCATCGCAGTCGTTATATTGTTTTTGTGCTTAATGGGTGGTCTGACTGCATCCATCGGAATTGCCCAATCACGCCCCCATTTTTGCACGCCAAGGATTTTTTTTGTCTTGCACCACAGTTGAATTTGTCGCGGGGTAACATGCCATTTCTCAGCCGCTTGATGAACGGTAATAAACCCTTGCATTTTCCACCTCCGGGTTGCTTGCTTTGTTATAAAATTATACTTCGCTAAAACGAATGCGTCAAGGGAAAATTTGGAAAGCAAAAATGGGCAAAAAAATAACGAGCAAATGGCTCGCATTGTTTTCGTATAATTTTTTATCCCGCATGGGGGCAAGCCGCACCGCAGGTGCTACGCTGTGGGCAGGGGGGCGAACTCATGCCCTTTACAAACGCGGGGGCAGATTTGAATACGGTTTCCAATTCAAAGGAGCCGCAATCCGGGCAAGGGATTTGCATTTCGGATTTTTCCTTCATGCTGGCACGGATGTTATGCTCGGTGTTGCACTTGGTACAGCGCAAGTCATAATTTGGCATTTTATACACCTCGGTAAAGTAATCGTCATTCAATGCCCGTATTATATGCAAAATAGGGATAATTACCAACCCCTTATTTTTTATGCAATAGAGCCGCACATATAAAAAAGAGTGTTGCAGTTTTTGGCGACTGCGACACTCTTTCAGCTATTATGCCTTGGCCCAGCGTTTTAGCTTTGGAAAAACCTCCATGATGCGGGTGCGGGCTTCGTCATCGCTTTTATCGCCATCTTCACGCCACCACGGTATGTTGTTTTCTACCGCTTGCTCAAGTGTGCTGTTGTAGGCAAATTTTCCCTTCTTCCAGCAATGACAGCAGTAGTCCGCGCTTTGACTTCCATCTGCATCCAAGCCGAATTTGTCGGGTGCATCCATGGGCATCGCACAGCTTTGGCACAGCGGAGTTACAGTGGATTTAGACATTTATTCATCTCCTTCGATTGGCTCATAATGGCCGGTTATTTCTATAACATTCCCATCGGGGTCATAGACATTGAAAAAATAGTAATTGGAATGGGGGTGGATGATTTCCGTTGTGCGCCCTATGTTAAGGCTCTTTACCCGCTCATATTCTGTGGCCAAGTCTGCTATCCAAAAATTCAAGGCGAACTTGTGGTCTCCGCAGCCGCTATAATCATGACCGGGCAAGTGGGCTTCGTTCATGATTGACATACAAATGCCGTCAAAGAAAAATTGTGCGAAGCGGTTGGCCCCCACGGTGGACACCCTCATGCTGAGTAGCTTTTCATAGAAATCAACGGATTTGCTGAAATCCTTGACAATCAAATACATGCCAAAACGCAATGATTGTCTATTCGGTTTCGCGAGCATGGGGCCTTCATAAAGCAAAAGCCAGTCTGTAGCCACGCCGAACAATCGGCTAAGCTGTACGATTTTTTCCGTGTCGGGCAAGGCTTGTCCTAATTCCCACTTGGAAATGGACTGCCGTGTGACGCCTATCTGGTCTGCGAGGGCCTCCTGCGATAAGCCACTTTTCACGCGCAACGCCTGAACCCTGCGCCCAATGTCCATTTGCCTCACCTCTTTCCTGTGGAGTATACATAGTTGCGCAACCGGGGTCTACCAATTTAAGCTGGCAATTTGTCAACCACCGGTTGCGAAGTTCCCTTCCCAACCGGTGGCTGTTTGTAAAAATCCGATTCAACGCCAAAGAAATCTGGCAATAGATATTCGCCTCTAGGGAAGCGGCGGGCCAGGTGGCGTAGATTTCGTGGGAGCAAACGTTTTTGATATAGTAGACAAAGGGGACGCGGACGTTGCGGGCCACGCGGTCGGGGCGGCCCAGGTGGACGGTGATAAATTCGGGAATAATTACTTCGGAGAGCACCCGGGGGCTGAAGGGGCCGGGGCGTTCCATGTGGCGGTCTTCGGTAGAGGTCAGGTTGTGGACGCCCACGTCAAACTCATTCACCCCGCCTTCTTCCGTAGCGGGGAGCATGTTTATCGGTAGGATACTGGTTTCGGTATCCAGAATTTCCACGCCGCGGATAATGGTGGTCATGAAGCCGGGGGCTTCCGCCCGCACATCGTACAAGGAATAGGGTACGCCATAGTATTCCACGTCCAGGGTCAACGCGACTTCGGGTGCTTCCAACGGCACGGATTCACCTATGCCACTTTCATCGGTTAGAAATTCATGCACTACATTCCCATCTCTGGAAACAATTATCCTTGTGTGGGCCAGCGGCAACGCGCCTATGCCGGTGGAAGTGACAACCTCCAAAAAGCCTGTTCCCATAACAACCTCCCATAATGGTTTGTTCGTATCATTTTATGAAGCGGACGGGAAAGGGTGACAAGAACATTTATTCTTGCTATTGCCATTGCGTTGTTGTATAGTATGTTCGACTTTGACCGGAGAGGACATACACATGGACAAAAATGTAATCACCATCAAGGGTGCGCGCAGTCATAACTTGAAGAATATCAGTTTGACCATACCACGGGACAAAATGGTGGTATTCACCGGATTGAGCGGCTCGGGGAAAACCTCCCTGGCCTTTGACACGATTTACGCCGAAGGGCAGAGGCGGTATGTGGAGTCCCTCTCGGCCTATGCGCGGCAATTTCTGGGGCAGATGGAAAAGCCCGACGTGGACTTCATCGAGGGGCTTTCCCCCGCCATTTCCATAGACCAAAAGACCACAAGCCAAAACCCCCGCTCTACGGTGGGGACGGTGACGGAGATATATGATTATCTGCGTTTACTGTTCGCACGGGTGGGGGTTCCCCATTGTCCCCGGTGCGGCCGGGTGGTGGAAAAGCAAACCGTGGACCAGATTGTGGACAGTGTTTCCGCGCTGGGGGAGGGGACGCGCTTGCAGGTGCTGGCCCCCGTGGTACGCGCCCGCAAAGGCGAGCATACCAAGCTGTTGGAGGACGCGAGGCGCAGTGGCTATGTCCGTGCCCGTATCGACGGCGAGGTGTACGACCTGGGCGAAACCCCGGATTTGGTAAAAAATAAGAAGCACACCATAGAAATCGTAGTGGACCGGCTGGTGGTGCGCGAGGGCATCCGGCAACGCCTGAGCGAATCCATCGAAACCGCCATGCAGCTCTCCGGCGGGCTGGTGGTGTTCGCCATGACAGACGCCGGCGGGGGAGGGGATTTGGTTTTCAGTGCCAATTTTGCCTGTACCGACTGCGGCATATCCCTGACGGAAATCGAGCCCCGGGCCTTCTCCTTTAACAATCCCGCCGGGGCCTGCCCCGACTGCTCCGGCCTGGGCATGAAGATGATTTTCGACCCGGATTTGCTGGTGCCCAATCCCGCCCTCTCCTTGGCCCAGGGGGCCATCGTCGCCCCCGGCTGGAACGCCATCAAAGCGGAGAACAGCGGCTCCCACGCCATTTTCATCGCCCTGGCGGAGGTTTTTGGCTTTGATTTGAACACCCCCTACAGCGAACTTTCCCCGGAAATACAAGATATCATCATGCACGGCACGGACAAGCAAATGCGTATATCCTACACCGGGCAGGACGGACAGGCCCGCTCCTATCCCTACACCCACGAGGGCATCATGAACAACCAATGGCGGCGTTACCGCGAAACCGCTTCCAATTATATGCGCATGGAATACGAGACCCTGATGACGCAAATCAAATGCCCCGCCTGTAAGGGTCGCCGCCTCAAGCCCGAGGTACTGGCCGTTACGTTGGGGGAAACGAATATCTCCGGCGTGACGGAAATGACCATCGGCGAGGTACGGGATTTCTTCAAGGCCCTGCGGCTCAACGAAACCCAGCTCATCATCGCCGGGCCCATCCTCAAGGAAATCCATGCCCGCACGGGCTTTCTCATGGACGTGGGGCTGGACTATCTCACGCTGGCGCGGGCGGCGGGCTCCCTTTCCGGCGGGGAGGCCCAGCGCATCCGGTTGGCTACCCAAATCGGCTCGGGGCTGGTGGGCGTGGTGTATATTTTGGACGAGCCCTCCATCGGGCTCCACCAGCGGGACAACGAACGCCTGTTGAAAACCCTGCGCCACCTTACCGACATCGGCAACACCCTCATCGTGGTGGAGCACGACGCCGACACCATGTACGCGGCGGACCATATCGTGGACATCGGCCCCCGCGCCGGGGTTCATGGCGGCCGGGTGGTGTATTCCGGCGACGCAAAGGGTCTGCTCAAATGCAAGGAAAGCATCACAGGCCAGTACCTGAGCGGTAAAAAACGCATCGAAACCCCCGCCACCCGCCGTCCCGCCCCGGACAAAATCCTGCGCATCACCGGCGCGGCGGAAAACAATCTGAAAAATATCGACGTGAGCATCCCCATCGGCGTATTTACCTGCGTCACCGGCGTCAGCGGCTCGGGCAAAAGTTCCCTCATCAACGAAATCCTCTACAAACGCCTGGCACGGGATTTGAACCGCGCCCGTGTCAAGCCCGGCAAGCACGCCGACATCACCGGCCTCCAGCACCTGGACAAAATCATCAGCATCGACCAAAGCCCCATCGGCCGCACCCCCCGCTCCAATCCGGCCACCTACACGGGTCTCTTCGACCTGGTCCGGGACATCTTCGCCCAAACCCCGGAGGCCAAAATTCGCGGCTACCAAAAAGGCCGCTTCTCCTTCAATGTGAAGGGCGGCCGTTGCGAAGCCTGCGCCGGCGACGGCATCATCAAAATCGAGATGCACTTCCTCCCCGATGTCTATGTCCCCTGCGAGGTGTGCCACGGCAAACGCTATAACCGGGAGACCCTGGAAGTCAAATACAAACAAAAAACCATCGCCGAGGTGCTGAACCTCACCGTGGAAGACGCCCTCTCCTTTTTCGATGCCCTCCCCCGCCTACGTGACAAGCTCCAGACCCTCCACGACGTGGGCCTCTCCTACATCAAGCTGGGTCAGTCCTCCACCACCCTCTCCGGCGGCGAAGCCCAGCGCGTCAAGCTGGCCACCGAGCTCTCCCGCCGCGCCACGGGCAAAACCCTCTACGTCCTGGACGAGCCCACCACCGGCCTCCATGCCGCCGACGTGCAAAAACTCATCACCATCCTCCAAAAACTCACCGACTGGGGCAACACCGTCGTCGTCATCGAGCACAACCTGGACGTCATCAAAACCGCCGACCACATCATCGACTTAGGCCCCGAAGGCGGCGGCGCGGGCGGCCAAGTCGTCGCCACCGGCACCCCGGAGGCCATAGCCCAATGCGAAGCCTCCTTCACCGGGCAGTTCCTGCGCCCCATGCTGTGATAAATATGTAAACGGCGGGGCCAAAACATAAACCCCGCCGCGCTTTACCTACCCAATATTACATTCACGTGGGTCAAAGTCAACGAACTCATCCCTAACCTCGACTTCCGTAACAAAATCTATAGGAATTTGCGCGGAAACCTCCTGCACAATCTCAAATTTGCTCACTTTACTATGCTTTCCCTCGTCCTTGATGACATAAAATCCCTTACACTTCAAATCAATATCCCGCACATCCGCATGGGCGCGTACCTCCACCGGTACGGTAAAGGAAATATTCTCACAGGTCTTGGTCTTGCACACAATAGACTTCTTCTTATCATGATTCTCTTGCGTAGTTTGCGTATTCACCACTTCTCTCACCTCCCCCCTCAACCATCACTTAGTCCAAGCAGGACTTGTACTGGTAGTATATGCGAGGGCGGGGGAAGTGTTACAAGGTGAACCAAATTCCAGAATCGTATAGCCGAATAAAACGGGAACGGGCCGTCATACCCTTTGCCGGTTATATTTCATTTCAGCAATCGCCCAATCATCTTCTGTATCAATATCCTGCATTTCGGTTTCGCGTATAATTAGAGGAATAGAATTTGCAAAAAGCAACCGTTAAGATTGTATTTGTTCAGGCGAAATAACAGGTAAATCATACAACTCTGTGCCCTTTAGCCTGTTGTCAATAAACCCCACTATTTCATATGGTTCACCATTTCTTTTCATTTCAGCAAATAAAGGCTTTCCGCCTTCACCGGCTCCAAAAATAATTGCTTTCATAATAACTCATTTTCCTTTGTTTTTTACACTTGATGCTTTTAAATTCATCGTATCGTAGCAATTCTTACACAACGGTAACATTTCATGTTTAAAATCAGTTAACAAAGAACGATAACGTTTTAATTCACTACTATTTTTCCAAATTTCTTGAATTGAGGTTTCATTTATATTCCCTACTATCATATAATTGTCATAATCGCCACAACAGGCACTTACCGTACCGTCCCAATTTAGTGATAGTTTATCATACACTTCATTACAAACCCGATACTCTTTTTTTATTGATGCAATAGACTTCAACTCATCAAGTAACACTTTTGCTTCAACAGGTAATTTAATCTGTTCTGACGATATATGCGTTAAATTTGTTGCCCCAACCGAAACATAATCGCAATAAGGGCTTATCATATCCTTAAATGCCGCAACCATTTCCGGCGTCTCATAAGTGATTGTCGTTGCTACATGTATATAAGGGTATAAAAGAGTGCCACGCATTCGATAAATTCTTTTTACCGAATCCACTAATTTGTTAAAACTTTCCCCATACCTCATTTCACTATATGTTTTTTCGTCGGTTCCTTGAAATGAAAACTTTAAACTGTCGAGCTTCATCTGCAATATCGCATCACAAAATTCATCATCCACCATAGAACCATTTGTATTCAAATGACACAACGCCCCCCCCCCGCTTTGTTTCGCTCAAGAAATACAATATGTCCTTGTGCATTGTAGGCTCCCCCCACCGACTAAAACGCAATGGTATTTTATAGGGCATAGTCTCATTTATAATTTTTTTAAACAACTCCTTGCTCATAAAACCTGTACGCCGCTTATGCGCTTTCGTTCCTGTATAGCAAAAAAGACAATTAAAATTGCACGCATTGGTTACTTCTATATCAATAAGCAATGGCATTTCATGTGAAATTGTTTTAGCCAAGCCTGTGTTTAGTTTTTTATATATAGGGTTAAAAGGATTTTCACGCATGTTCTTTATTTCCTCCGATTTCCAGCAATTCTACATCACATAATTTTTTTATAATTGGAATCAAATCATTTATCGACACATTTATTATATTACTAATTGATATTAAATCATTTAAACCATCCGCATAGGCGATAAAATCCATCATACTTTTCACTTCATCATATTGCCCTTTTTGGCTAACCGTTGGATACAATCCGCGCTTCCCCAGTTGCGGCTCGCCCAAGCATTTTATTCTATATTTATAATTATTCTCCAACGCTATAATACATCTTTGGTAAACATCAAACGCGCCCCCCAGCCCTTCCGGGGAAATAAACTCTAAATTATCGTCAGAAGTATGATATTCGGGAAATTCACCAAACTTACTGCGGCAGATAACACACACCGGCAAGTCAACCCCCGGCGCGTTATACTGCCGTTCGTCCGACCCGCGTTGCAAGTAGGAATAGGACCTATACCCGGGCGCGTGGAAACGTAAAATATTTTTGGCGACACGGTCAGCCAATGTATCGCCATAACGGGAAGCAATATAGGAATACGCATGATTATCGCCCACACAGGTCAAATTAAATCCGGCAATTACCCGCTTTTTCATAGCTTCTAAATTGCGGCTTAAATACGTAATTGGACCAATAGTCTCGGGTATAAAAATAATTCGATAAGAATAACGGCGTGGCTGCTCCAGCAACCACTTTGCAAGATGAATCGCAACACAAGGGCCGGACAATTCATTATTCGCCATAGAGGGGTGGCAAATATAAGAAGATAAAAGTATTTCTTGTTCACTTTCTCCAGGGATAACTATTTCCCCGTACGTAAGCGACCCCTTTTTTAATTCGCTGTCAATATAAACATGATACCGTGCCCCGTTAAGCGTTTCTCGTTGGTGTTCGGTCATGCAAAAGCCGGACCGCTCTTTATAATAGGATGTCACATAAGGAATCACATCCGGCTGGTCAGGCTGTGTATACACCATTTCCATAAGCTCATTCCGCGTTACCATTTTATCAATAGGTGCGGAATAACCCACAACATGAAGATTGTTATGGGCAAATGACAATATCGTGCTTCCGTTTTCGTCTTTAATGTAGGCATCCTTTATATTCCATTCATTAGGCACCGTCCAATCAAAAACCTGCGTGCCGCTGGGCACTTCATTTATCTGCATTTGCGGTACTATTTCTTGTAAAACATTTAATGTTTTTCGTACACCATTACCCGTTAAACTACGGCAGATAGGGAACAGACGAACAGCCAGCATATGAATGCTTATTCCTGTATTAGTAGGCATTCCATACCCCGGGTAAGCTACAATGTTTCTACTGTGGTTGTATTTTATATCCGCCTCTGTTAAATCACATGCCTTTTTCATATCAACTAATACAAACGGCAACCCGTTTATTTCAAATTCCCTAACAACACCATTTTTTTGCCATATCTCATCCATTTTATATATTTGCGTTGTGACGTTATAATACTGTGGGCGAACATACATGGAATAGGTGCGCCCTTCACTTACACCGCGTTCGTTTATGTATTCCCCGGTAAAATCCTTCATATATCTATAGGTAGTACCTACCTTTTCCTCACAATAATGGATAAAGGTGGCAAATTTATCATATGCAACATCAATAGCTAAATTTTTGTACCCGTTGTGGTAAAAATAATCAAATGGGCTACCCTCACCCCATGCACTCCTGTTAGCAAGGGAATACAGTGCTTCCCTATCCCTCCCCCAAACAGCATACGAATAAATAGGATGCCTTGTACGCGTAAAATCATTTCTTTTTAATGCCGCATCTGAAAGGGAACCTACCTCTGACTTGGAAGCACGGTAATCAAACGCAATTCCTTTACAAAAATCCCAATTATAGGTTGGAAAAACAAGGCTGCCTCCTTCACCCACCGCTTCTTTTAGGCTGTCAATAAACAGGTTTGTGTCAAATTTTTCGCCATGTGAACAGCATAAATACGCCAACCGGGTAATATCCGAAGAAACCAAAATATTATCACCTTTTTTTATTCCCAACACATGGGCTATTTGCAGAAAGCTTATATATGACATAGCTTATTTTCCACCCGTCACGGCAATATTTTGGCCGGTTATACAATTCGCACCTTCGGATAAAAAAAATTCAAACGCGCCTATTACATCATCAACATACAAGTTTCTTTTCAAAGGGCTCTCGGCGGCATTTTTTTGTACAATTAACGCATGTACGTCCTTCAAATACCGTGTTTCAATCATGGATGGGGATACCCCATTTACGGTGATACCCTTATGGGCATACTCCGTGGACAAACCCCGCATAAGCCCCAAAAGCGCGTATTTAGCACAGGTATATTGCACCGCAAATTTTATTTGCGGCGTGTTTACCAAGCAATAACTCAGCATAAAAACAACCTTCCCGTTTTTTTGTTTAACCATTGCAGGAACAAACGATTGAAGCAATATAACAGCCGAGCGAAACGAAGTATACATTTCATCTTCAAAATCATGCCATTGCATTTTATTAAATTTTGCGTTGTTTAATGGGCTATTGGGCATATGCACAAAATGCGTTGGCACTATATCAAGGTCAATAATTTGCTGTGCCAGCGCGTCAACTGCGTCTTTATCAGCAAAGTCGCACTGCATGGGTACAACCCTGCCCTCCAATTCATGTTCCAGTGCCTGTACCCTGTCTTTACTACGGTTATAATGGGCAATAATGTGGGTGTAATTACTTTGTATTTTTCGTATCAGCCCCATGCCTACATCTGAAGATGCCCCCGTTACCATAAGCACCTTTTTATTTTTCATCCCTTACCCCTACCTTCATTGTACCCCTGCAAACCTTTTCACCATCTTCATTTTCAATGGCAACCTTTATCATAAGTACGTTGAATATATCCTGCTTTTCGGCAACCTTTCCGCGTACAACAAGGGTTGTTTTATCCATAACACACACAGCCTTCGGAAATTTCACCTCAACGCTATGGATAAGACTATACCTACCCGGCAAATACATACCCGCCAACGTGGATAAAAAAGAGGCGGTAAGCAAACCATAAGAGACAACCCCGCCCCCAAATCCTTGAGATGCCGCATAAACCGCATCATGGTGAAGGGGGTTTTCATCCCCGGTAATTACACGGAACGCATCCATTTTTTCTTTCGTTATTTCAACGCAAAAGCTTTCCTCTTGCCCTATCGTTATCTCCTCAAATGTATATTCCTTCATTACAACGTACCGCGTTGTACGATAATGTCTACGATATCGCCCACATTTTTCGCATCGGTAACCTCAGGCAGGGTAAATTTAATGTCAAATTCTTCTTCAACCGCCAACACCAGGTTAATATGCTCCAAGCTATCCCAATCCTCAATGTCGTCGGCATGAGTAGCGTCAACCACATTAATGCTTTCGTCGTCAAATATGTCACGGAATATTTGTGTCATTCTTTCCAATACAATTTCTCTTGTCATTTTATGGCCTCCCAAATTTTATTAAATATGTGCGCACTATCCAGTCCATTCATTTTTTTAACCTCTGCCTGCGTACCATACCCCGCGGCAAAACAATCGTTCAAGCCAATTCGCTTTACCGGCACACCCAGCCCCGCCTCTGCAAGCACCTCTGCAACGGCCCCGCCCAATCCGCCTAAAACCGTATGCTCCTCAAGCGTAAAAATATGCCGTACATCCTTTGCAACGGCAATAATGTTCTCTTTGTCCAGCGGTTTAAGTGTATGAACGTTAACAAACCTTACAGAAACACCCTTTTCCTCAAGAAGCTTTGTCGCCGCAAGCCCTTCCGATACAATACTCCCCGTTGAAAAAACAACAATTTCGCTTCCATTTGCCAATACTATATTTTTGCCCGGTACAAATGTATAGCCCGCGTCATATATCTCGTCATTATCGTGCATACACATACGAATATATACAGGCCCCTCTATTTCATACGCCGCCTTAACACAAGCCTGCAGCTCCATCGGGCTTGCCGGAATAAACAGCGTTAAATTGGGTAATGCGCGCAACGCGCTTATATCTTCTGTAGTGTGGTGAGAGGGCCCTAATGTGCTCCACCCCATTCCGGTCCCCATTCCGGTAAGCTTTACATTACTCTTTTGTATGCATATATCATTTCTTATAAATTCATATGCCCGATACGCAAGAAATGCCCCCGTAGTATACACAAAGGGGATTTTTCCAAACGCAGCCAACCCGGAGGCTGCCGCCACCTTGTTTTCCTCGGCAATACCAAAGTTAAAGCACCGGTTAGGAAACTCACGAAAAATAAGCGCGTCATACTCCGTTCCACTGTCTGACAATAAAGAGCAAACCCGTTTATCGCCAAGCATCAGCCCATACAGTGCGGTTATATATGCCTTTTGCATTTTTCAAGCTCCTCCTCGGTTATACCTAATTCCTGCATTACTATTTTAAGTTCTCGCTTGTTTGGCATTTTCCAATGCCAGCCCGGTGCGTTTTCCATTATCGAAACGCCCTTACCCTTTGTTGTTTGGGCAATTAACACCCGCGGCACACCGGCCGTCCATTCCCCCGTTAATTGCTTATATATATCCGCCACATTGTGTCCATTTGCTTTTTTTACCTGCCACCCAAATGCCTTAAACCTTTCCTCCCAACAATTGATTCGCATAATATCACTGACAAAGCCCATCTTTTGCAATTTATTTTCGTCAAGAATCACATAAAGGTTGTCCAACCCAAATGCCATTCCCGCCATAACGGCTTCCCATATGGAGCCCTCTTGGCATTCACCGTCACCAACCAGCACATATATTTTATTGTCCATGTTATCTGCCCTTGCGGCCAACGCCATACCCACGCCAATAGACAAGCCATGCCCCAGCGAACCGGTAGAAGCCTCAACCCCGGGCAGTTCCAAAACATTTGGCTCGCCCCCCATACGTGACCCCGGGCGGCAAAACGTCCACAGCTCATCTTCCTCAAAATATCCGCCAAGACTAAGCACATTATACAGTGCCAAGCAACCATGCCCCTTGCTTAATATAAATCGGTCTCTGCCCTCCCATGTTGGGTTTTTACTGTCATGGCAAAGCACACCTTTTATATATAATGCGTAAATAATTTCAACAATCGAAAAAGCAGATGCCAAATGCCCAACCCCACCCGCACAGGCGGTTAGGAAAATATTTTTTCTTATTTTTTTTAGCGCAGTCGCCTCATTATCCATTTTATACCGTCCTTCCTCGCGTAACACTTATTACTTTATTTTTATTAACATAGCTGCTTGTATGCAACGCCCACACCGTATTGCCGCTTTCATCCTCGCTGGTTTTATTAAAACCCATGTCCTTATATAATTCGCGTACAACTCCATTCTTGGCACTTGGGTAATAACAGCCTACTATTTTGCTTATTCCGGCATCCCGCGCCATTTTAACCAATCGGTCAAGCATAGCACACTCCATATCACGCTTAAAAACGCGACAACTCATCACCCACAGCGTAATGTGCAAAACATCCGCTTGGGCTTTACCAATGATTGCCGACACAATACCATTACTTCCGAATTTATCATCAAGGGTACCATACAAGGTAATATATTGGCTATTTATCATTACATCATTTATTTCATGGATACTATAACGCCGAGTTGTAAAGTTAAACTGATTGGTTTTATTTATTAACTGCACAATTCTTTCTATGCTTGCCCATGAAAACGCCTCTATTTCACTTGTCATACACAAAGAACGCAAATAGGCACTATAGTCCGCAAACAGCTCCTCCTCATTCGCTCTCTTTACTTCATTTGCATAATATTGATTGCGTTTTTTATCCTCCTCGGTTACCCTCGTAGTATAAAAATATCCGGCCTCCTCAATGTGCCGTATAAAATCGACTACATTATTTACCTCCGGCACCTTTACCTGCGGTATGGCCTGCCGTATCAGCTCACGCTCTGCGGGGTTGTCGTCAATAAATACGATGCTTTCTGGGAGTATGTTTAATTGCGCGGCAATATATTTTATATTATCCGCCTTATTATCCCAATTTGCGCAAAAAACGGTAATATCTTCAAGGGATAAAACCATGTTGGGATTATTAAACGCATCCCTTGTAATTTTTTCTTCATTTTTAGAGCAAACAGCCAAGATAATTCCTTGTTCATGCAACGTCTTTACATACTTTTGGAACGCTTTATACCCCTCGCCAAGGGCAGTATCGCTTCCTATTTCTATTTTCTCCGTGCCAATTTCCCCAACTATTCCACCCCATAGGGTGTCATCCAAATCAAGCACCAAGCATTTTTGGTTTTTACCATACATTGACTTTATAATTTTTGCAATTTGATAGGATAAATGAGGAATCGCTTTTATACTTAGCGCGTATTTATACAGCATATAATCCTGTGCGTCCAACCATGCGCCTAAACCATACCAAGCAGACAAAAACTGAATATCATTAACATAAAAATTATTGTTTTTCAAGGCATAATCAGCAATAAACACATTATATTCATTTATTTTTTTACATAGGGCAGCTTCATAATAACCGGGCAATTCAAAATTATTTTGTATTATCGTACATGCGTAAACTTCTCTAATTTTATCCCACATCACCTTAAATTTTTCAATTTCAAAGGTATCCGTTACATTACGTATCGACGTATGTATATAAATTATATCAGGCGAAAAAGCAAACAGCTCCCGGTTTTCAAACAGTAGCTCCTCATAATAGCGGTTATAATTGCCTATAAAAAAAATTGGCTTTATGCCAAAATACAATAAGAAAAGCTCAAGCACATCACTAACAACCCCCACGGTTGAGCCGCTCATTATGGCAATACGCACCTCCAGCAGGGCGTCTTGCCGCCGTAATTGTCGCTTTATCGCTTTTTTCTTTTTAATAATCTCAATACTGTCAAAAGGGTAAGAAATGATTTCATTTACCATTTATAATCACCACTTTTTAGTGTTCTCCATTGCCAGCCGTGCTGCCACACACCGAGTACAACTTTTCGGAAACGCTCTATTTTTAACGGCTACACGTAATGCCTCTATCGCCGATGAATACCAATATTCCTTTATCGACATATCTTGTATATTTACGGGCTCCTCCGGCCGATAAAAATTACTTACACAAGGGTGCATATCTCCCTTATAATTTATTACAATTCTTGAAAACGGATCCGGACAGTGATAATCTTCTTCAATACTGACATCTTCAATAATTTTCTCATATAAAGCGTAATCCGTTAATGCTTGAAAATCAAACATATCTACATATTCATCCCATTGTTTTTTAAATCGTTCTACTTCATGCTCGTTTTCATCCATCACTACGTAAGAAAGGCGAATCCTTGGGAACATTTTGTTTTTACGCTCCCGTAGGTTTATTAACTCCATAATATTGCGTGTAACCGTTTCCAAGTTGTATTTGCCCCCGTTTCCCCGTATTTTTTCATAGGTTTCCGGCGTAGCGGCATCCAATGATACAGAAAATACCGTGAGCTGCGCGTCAATAATTGCCTCACTTATTTCGTGCGTAAGTAATGAGCCATTTGATATCATCCAGTAATCCATAGCCCCAACTTCAGCAAATTTCTTTAAAATTAATGTAATTTCAGGGTGTAACAAACATTCAGACCCTGCCCCCAAAAATATGCTGGGTACCTTTAAGGCTTTTGCTTCGCACACTATCTTGTCAACAATCTCCATTTTCATATACCCTTCAACACGTTCAGGTACGTAATTGCGGTAGCACATTTTACACAACATATTACAATGCGAGGTTAATTCCATCAACAAATGGCTTGGACGTTCCTCCTTCACCTGCAATTTACCCGCCGTTTCCCAATCGTTACGGTATTTATCATAGGCACCGCCGTATATTTTTCTCAATTCATCGAAAACTGCCTCATTGCTATAACGTTTAATTGAGCCTCTGTCCATAACACTTTTAGCCATATAAATCTCTCCAAATGTTTAATTAAACATATCCCATTGCAAAAGGGTGTCCTCATTTATGTTTATTTTTGCTTTCATGCCTACCAACCTGTCTTGCTCACCGGGGGGTATGCCCGTGCCGGGCCGCTTGCAGGTTAGCATTTCTGTCGTTATAACTTGCCCGGCAGAAATTTCTCTTGTGCTTACTACAGAACGACGCGCATTGCGGCGCGCAGCTGCCTCTGTTTCAAGCACAACCAAATCTCCGTTTCCGCAAAGGGCTTCAATATGGCTTATTTTGTTAAGTATGTCCTTTGCATCGGCTACATCCATAGCGTGGTAGTGGTCATTCCCCTTCAGTGTTTTATCCAATGTAAAGTGCTTTTCAATAACACGCGCACCCAAAAGGTAAGCCGCTTTAATTACATCCTTGGTTGCGTCAGGTACGGAATGGTCTGAATAACCGATAAATGCACCATCGTATCGCTCTTTTAAAGAAACGATGCGGTTTAAGTTAACGTGGGTCACAGGGGTCGGATATTCTAAAACACAGTGCAATAACACAAGGGGCTGTTGGTTTATCTTCCTAATTGTGCGCACCGTAGCATCAATCTCATCCACGTTGGATGCGCCTACAGATAAGAGTATGGGCTTTCCCTTACCCGCGATATGTTTAATAAAAGGGATATTGGTTAAATCAGAGGAAGATATTTTATATACAGCCATATATTTATCCAAATAATCCGCACTTTCAAAGTCAAAAGGGGTGGATAAAAACTCTATACCCATGTCCATACAATGCTTTGCTATTTGCGCATATTCTTGCTCGTTAAAGCTATCAAACTTTTTAAACAGCTCAAACTGAGAACAGGTAGGTTCCTCGCTTAAATCCCAATACGAGGGAGACGCTTTCGCGGCAAGGGTTTGCGCCTTATAGGTTTGAAATTTTACCGCATGTGCCCCGCTTGCCAAGGCATGGTCAACCATTAAGCAAGCGGCCGCAATGGGCGTTATGCCCCTTTGCGCGGCAATATCGTAATAATTTACACCAATTTCGGCAATAAGTGTAAACGTGCCTTTTTTTGCTCTTTCAATAATTATACTTTGCATATTATTTATCACCTAAGATAATTTTTTTCACTCGGTTTATCCCATTTGTTAAATCCAAGCCCAGCATCAACTCACGCATTTCTTTTCTCGTTTGCGGGGTATCAATTAACCATTTTAATGTATTAAACAAGGTTTGCTCAGAGATGTCAGCACCCGAACCCAAGTTAACAAACCCATTTTCCAGCTTAGCAAACCCGTGGGATTTTTCTTTATTATTTGCTGCCAGCACAATAGCGGGCACAGCCATGGAGGCTAGCTCCATCGTTCCCCTACCCTTAGATGATATTGCCAAATCCGCCTGTTGCATAAACCAGCTTACCTTATGTGTGTTGTTATGCACATAAATATTTTTTTCGGGGTTATCAACAATGCAGTTTACCTCATAATCATACGCCAATCCCGTGATAAAGTTAAAACAAATACCCGCAAGCTGCGCATTGTAATTGCATACCATTTCATATACTTTTTTTGTTAGGTTTGAAGGGTCACTGCCACCAAACATAATAAAAATATTTTTAACCTGCGGGGAAAACGGCTTAGGCATTCTTCTTAAAAATTCTTCTCGCAAGCAAGCATATTTATGCCCGGTATATACATGGGGCCGACTATCTTTATTTGTATACAATTCATTTACAACCGCGTCGGCTACATGGGTTCCCGTCCCCAAATCCTCCAGCGTAACCAGCCGACCCGTACGGGTTTTAATCTCCTTCATGTCGGCTTCATGGGTGTTAAGCATGTCCACTACCACTATGTCCGGCTTTATCTCATCCAACAGGCTGTAAAACAAGGGGCTACTATTGATTTTATAACAATAAAAGTAGCTGCCTTCAATTTTTTCTATCCCCGGCAAGTACCGTTCGTCACACACAAAGTAAATGTCATGCCCCGTAAGCTCATATGCCAAGGTTAAGCACCGGTATATATGCCCCATACCCAATTCTCTTGACCCATCGGCACGGAATACAATACGCTTGCGGTTCATCAAAGCCTCGCAAGCAAACCAGTCCTCCATAGTATCTATATCAATTATCTCATGGCCGGGCAACTCGTATACATTTATATACTTCCCAATGCGTGTAGCGTTGGTTACCACATGCCGCTTGCTAACAACAAAGGCCCCCGTTTCTATATAGTTCGCGGGTAGCCGTTGCCGGTTCAGGCGTTTTTGGTAATTGGGTAAAATAGAATCGCCCTCTCTTCGCCACGAAAGAGAGGGCTTATTGGTCGCGCTTATCAGCGTTTCGTACGCATTACTAACCGCGCATTCAATCGCACTTTCCAATGTTAAAGCAGACAATAAAGGTGAGGTGGGTTGCATAGTAATTATATAATCATATGCACAATGCATATGTGCTTCCATTTTAACTAACCCGTCATACACAACCGGGTCTAGGGTTATGTCGTCGCCCGACAACTCAATACTTCTGGGCAGTGCCGTTACACCCATCGACTGCGCATATTCCAATATTTCCGCATCCTCTGATGAAACCGCCACCTGTGTAATATATTTACACTTCTTTGCTGTGGCAATGGAATAAAACAATAAAGGCTTACCGTGCATCAAACGCATATTTTTGCGGGGTATACCTTTTGAATTGCCCCTTGCAGGGATAACGGCTAATATATTCATTTTATGCTCCTGCATTTTTTACTAATACATGTATTTCTGATGATAAACCCGCTTTATCAATAATAAGCTGTAGGGCATCACCATTTTCTTGAAAAAAGTCCGCTATCATTCGCATGAAATTTTCGTCAGTATTTTCTTTAAGCGACACCATTATTGACCTGTATAAATCCATAATATCTCCGCCAAACCGCCATTCGGCAATAGGCTCAAAGCCATAGTTTTTATACATCCATTCCAATGAGCGATTGCTGAACGCGTGGGTGTGCCCGTGCCCCATATGCCTGCCAAATACCTGCGGAAAAACTGCTTCAATAGCGTTGGAAAATGCCAAACAGGGCACAGAAAAAAACATATATTTAACACTTTTATTTTGTGTTATTGCTTGTAATACCGCCTGCAAATTAGGGATATGCTCAAGCACCCCTATAAAAGTAAGTACATCGGCTTCTTCTGTTAACGCGATTTGTACAATGTCCGAAGGGTCGCAAACACGTACCGCCTGCGGCGCGGGTATCATTGTGTTAGCCAGTGCCACCTGCGGCGCACTTACCTCTACACCGCTTGCAGCCAATCTTTTTTTTCGCATAGCCGCAACCATATAACCCGAACCTGCACCCACATCCAAATATTGTAATGCTGCTACGTTAACACCTGTTTCCGCCAATGAATCTATAATAAATTGCACCTTGGGCACATAAATCTTATCGGTTCTTTCATCAAATTTTATTTGCGACTCCACATGATACATGTCACTTATTTTACTTTCCGGTAGCACAAAAAAATTCCTGTTATAGGCATCGGTTTCTTCAAATTCACCGTTTAAATGCCCACATTCACCGCATAAATAAAATGCAAACCCGTGGCTTTTAACATAAAATTCTTTCGGAAGGGGGGTGCTACACAGCTTGCAACCGGTTCTTTTGGGTTGTTGTTTATACAGTGCTAAGGCCGCCGCTCCCCACTTTAGCATTTTTTCGTTTTCATTAAAAAACAATTCCTTAAAAGGCATAACACCCGCCATAGGCTTGCCGTATTTTACCGTCATTGTGTGTTTCTCCTTCTGCTAGGCATACTTTCCGGTAGGGGATACCAATCGGTTGTTCTGTCTGTCGGCTTTTTTTGTGGCACATACCAAGGCACATCATGTATAATGGGTGCAACGGTCACATGTTGATTCATAATACTATTTTCAACCACACTCATGATTTTTGTTTTGGGAAAACATTTTTGCAATAATTGTACAAACTTTACCTGCATATCGGTTGGACGAAGCACTTGCACATATTCAAATTCGGACTTATTTTCGCTTTTCACTTCGCTCGTATCATAAATGCCCGTAGAAGGAACGCTTTCAAGCGCGGCCTGCATTACCTTTCCCCCGTAAGGGAAAGGATGCATATTGTTGGGGTCTGTAAACATATCAAACCCGGCAACATAAATATTTTCATACCCCAAGCAAAAAGCCAATGCAAGTGCTTGCATTCCCGTAGGTAAATATTGTCCGTAGTAATATTCGTAAAAGCATCTAAACTCAGCAATGTATATATTTTGCTGTATATAATCCGTACATGATTTGGCAGCGGGGAAATGTGGGTTTTTTTCATGCATTACCGTCCACCATGTATTTGCTAAATCAATATCGTACTCGCCTTTATCGTGAACGGTACGAACAACAAAATACTGGTTCACAATCCGCTTCATGTAATCTACGTAATAATCCACACGCTTACCCGCATAATATTTATCCTCGAAATAAAAAGAAGTCGCTCTCATAATTTTTACGTCATCTGGTACTCGGGTAAAATCAATTTTCGTACACGATGGGCCATTACCGCATACAAGAATATTTCTCATTTTATCTTCATCCTTTTTTTATATAATTAAGGAAGCATTTGTTGGTTTAAAAGCAAGGCTCCCTAATTTGTATATATTTACTTTACAATAATTCTTTTTATTTATAGATATTGCACCATATTTTCATGGATTTTCTTTATTCCTTATTATTAAAATATAGGTTATTCAAGAAGTTATACTCTGTGTATAAATCATTAAATTTAGCAAGTTCATCAGGGATTTTTTTGTTTTCATAATAATGATTCCTATTATCATAGTCTAAAGTTAAGAAGCTAAATCCGTAAGCGTTAATATTGTGAAAATTACCAAACAATTTATATAAATAGTAAAAAACGTTACATCCTGATGTTGAAATAGTAAGTAGAGAATCATCAAGCAATGAACGAATTAAATCACCGTCGATGTATGTTAGCTTATCGTGATGGGAACAAGCATAATCATACAATATATTAAGATGGTTTTCACTAAAAAAAAAGCGATTCACGTCCCAACTGTATAAAACATAATCCATATTTTCAATATTTTTATCTTCGTCCTGAACGGATAAACATTTTACCCAAATCGATGTTTTATTGCCATAATCATTTCCCCGCGCTGTGTTATCAAAACAATTAAACCGGACAACTATATCATTTGCATCAATCTCTTTGCCTAAGCCTTTACCGAGACAGGCATCCCCATTACTAACCACTGCAATTTTTTTATCTTTCATATAACTTACTATATGGTTAGTTTTTTTGTTTTTTTGAAACATTTTATATATCAAACTTGACTTTTCTATTGAATCATTGGAAATGCCTATGCGACTTGCAAAGTCAGCTACAGGCAACAATTGTTCAATTTCATGTTTTTTATATAATTTTTCGTATCTTTTTAGCACACGTTCGGCTTCCTCATCTCGCCCCTTGTCCAATAAACATGCACAATAGATTAACCATAACTGCTTATATTCATATTTCCATGACCAATGACTTAATGCCAAATTTTCCAATTCATGTAATATCATATTATTTGGCCAATAATAATACCATGAAAATAATATTCTTCTATGCTTCGCATAATATATAAGATCATTAGCTTGAGGTTCGATTCGATGACTCATGTATGTCTCAAACAAGTCATTTCTTGTAAGTTTATTAACTATCAAATCGATTTGTTGATTAATACAATCATTAAGCGTCAAATTTACTTGCTGTGTAGTCTTTTGAACGATCCAATCTTCGAACATTTTATTATTAACCATCATATAAAACAAAAATCTCTTAATTGATTCACGCAATCCTCTTTTTTGAAGGGATTTTATTGCTTTGGTTATTAAACGCATCTCACTCAATCTCCTTATAATGCTCTCTGCACCTTGCCTTTTAACATAGTATTAATAATATCAACTGCAAGTTGTCAATATTTTTCTTTACCACACCAAGCTTCCCCAAAACTCAACCTCTAGCGCGGCACACAGTGCGTGATATACCGGCAAATGCCTTTCTTGAATAGATGCTGTGTCAGCTGAGGGTATACAAATGCATGTGTCACAAAGATTTTTCAACAACCCACCAGTTTTTCCCGAAAGGCCGATTACCTTCATCTCCAATGCTTTGGCCACACGGCAAGCGTTAACTACGTTGGTTGCATTCCCGGAGGTTGAAAGTGCAATAAGCGCGTCACCCTTTTTCCCATATCCATATACTTGCTGTGCGAAAACATAATCAGCACCGACATCGTTTGTAAAGGCTGAAATAAGCGCGTTGTGGCTAACTAAAGAAATAGCTGGAAGCGCACCTTGTAAATAATCGGCAATTTCTCCACCGCCAAAGGAGGATAGCTTATCATGGGAATCATGGGGAAGCGGTCGCTTTAATTTAAAGCCCTTCATTAATTCGCCAACGATATGTTCACAGTCGGCCGCGCTGCCACCGTTACCGCAAAGTAAAACCTTTCCGTTTTGGGCATATACATCACGAAGAATACCGAAGGCTTGAAAAATAGCATCTCTACATACCTCAAGACATGCATAAGATATAAACAGTTCATCCAGCACATGCTTGCTTTTCATTATACTACTCCTTCCAAAATCGCATCAACGCATTCCAGCAATGAAGTTCGCCGGGGTGTTTGGGCATCTATTTTCAAGGATGTGCACCCGGCAGCCAACCCCGCTTGTACATCCCGGTCATGGTCGCCAACCATATAAGATTTAGATAAATCAATATTAAACTTTTCATGTGCTTGTAGAAGCATTCCCGGTTGGGGCTTGCGGCAGGGGCATTCGATTTTATATTCAGCGCGTTCCCCGGTAAATCCTTTGTCCGGGTGGTGCGGACAATAAAAAATCGCATCCAAGTACGCACCCGCTTCTCCCAGTAATCGTTCTAAGCGTCTGTGTATAGCATTTAATTCATCATGGTCGCAATCACCACGGGCTATTATAGGTTGATTTGTAACCACAATGGTTAGATATGCAGAGTTGTTTAATTTTCGAATGGCTTCAGAAACGCCCGGTAATAATTCGATTTGGTCGGGATGGGTAATAAATCCACTATATTTATTAATAGTTCCGTCTCTGTCTAAAAAAACCGCTTTTTGTTTGTGTCTAAGATTCTTTGCTTCTACTAATCCATTTTCAAAATCCCGGCACACCCGCTCATACCTATCCGGTGTACCCAAATCCTTTACATATTCCGGTGTGTCATATGCAAACACGCCTTTTGTTATTACCATTGGTTTGAGCATGTCCCTGTCTAAATCTGTTTTAACAGGTGCTTTCATTTTTTCGAGCACTTCCGGTTCCAACATGTGTATACCTGCATTAACCCTGTTATTATAATCTTCCCGAGGCTCTTCCTTGTGCAACCAATTTGTAACCCGGCTCTGTTCATCGGTAATAACCAGCGCACTGTCATAGGGGTGGTTATTGGGGTGGGTGAGTAGTGTCGCAACGGCTCCTTTTTTCTTGTGCCAGCGGAACATGCGAAAAAAATCTACGTCAAATAGAATATCTCCATTAATAAGCAAAAAAGTATCATGGAGACATTCCTTTAAATAATATAATCCTCCGGCGGTGCCCAAGGGAATTTCCTCAACTATATAGGAAATATTAACCCCCCAGGTGCCGCCGTCGCCAAAATACGCTTCTATTTTATCCGCACTGTATCCGGTTATGAAGGTTATATCCGTTATATTATTTTTTTTTAAGCATTCAATTTGGTGTAAAAGCACAGGTTTCCCGCCGACAGGTATCATCGGCTTGGGGATGTCTGGTGTTAATGATGCCAGTCGCGTACCCAAGCCTCCGGCCATGATTACCGCTTTTATGGCGTGCAATGAAACCGCCCCTTCCCGTAATTACCGCATAGATGCTTCATAAAATTGAATTATTTTAAACGCTTTTATTAATTCTTTTATACCGTCATCCAAGCTAACCTGTGGCACCCAACCGGTAGCTTCCAAGCGTGCGTTGGAAACATTATAATCACGTTTATCGGGGTCCTCGCCTACGGGGGCTTCGATATAAACAAAATCAGGGATATGTTGCTTGATTTTTTCACAAAGCTGGATTTTGGTAAGGTTGGCGGTAGATAAGCCGCAATTATAAGGCAATCCCTTCATGGCATCAAAATTTTTCATTGCGTGTAATACAGCACCAGCCGCATCCTTCACATGAATATAGTTGCGTCTGAAATGCCCTTCAAAAATAGTAACGGTTTTATCCATCACAGCACGGAAGATAAAATTATTAACCAGCAGGTCAAGTCTTATCCGGGGTGATGCGCCAAAAACCGTTGCATAGCGGAAGGATAAAGAATTGCCGGCTTCCAATACCAACCGTTCAGCTTCTACTTTCGTTTTACCATAAAGCGATATGGGCCTGAGCGGCGAATCTTCTGTGCAAAAATCATTCTGTTCACCTATGCCATACCCGCTGTTGGTGCAAGGATAAATAATTTTTTGCTCGGGCTTTCTAAGGGAGAGTAACGTTTGTATAGCCCCAACATTCGTTGTTTTGGCGGCGGTTCTGTCGGCGTCACAATGGGGATAGCCCACTATCGCGGCAAGGGGTACAATGTAATCCATCCCTGTAAGGGCTTTTGATAATATTTCTTCTTCGCGGAAGTCACCCCGTATTACCTCAAAATCCGGGTTGAGGCACAAATCCAGCATGGGGGTTTGATTAAACAAGAACATATCCAGCACCGTTACCTTGTAACCCTCATTGAGCAACAGGGGTGCCAATGACGTTCCAATATACCCCGCGCCTCCAATTAACAAAACTTTTTCTTTCATTTTCCTACCCCTTTCTATAATTCATTTAGAATTTTACATACTTTTTCAATTTTCTCTTTAGCTAAATCAGGATAATTGCCCAAGTACATCCCATAAAAATGCACATGGTCAACATGGGGGTAATCATCATAGTTTACATCCAACAACCCTTTAAGATAAGGTTGCCGCAGTTGATTACCGCCTCCGGCTGTCCCGCAACGATATTCTACTCCGGCGGCAGTAAGTGCGGCACGTACTTTTTTCCATAAATCTGCGTCTGGATGTTTTAAAATTAATGTAAAGGCGTAATTTGACATGCCTACAAGGTCAAAGTCTGTTTTATATCTGTTTGGATTCAAATTGTTCAAAAAATAACTGAAATTCTCATTGCGTTTTTTTACATTATTATCTAACCGGGGTAATTGTGCAAGCCCCAGCACCGCGTTAAGTTCTGTCGAGCGTATATTCAATGCCGGATATGCAAATATAAATTCAGGATTCAAGTCAGGGTATTTATGAATATATCCGTCTTTGAAATCCTGGGATAGAGATTCACGTGTCATTCCGTGGGAGCGGAAGAGTCTGGCCATATTATATACTTCATCGTCATTGGTACAAATCATACCGCCTTCTATTGTGCTCATATGGTGCGCATAATAAAACGAAAAATTGGATGCCCATCCGATGGAACCCAATTTTTTTCCATTCCATGTAGCACCATGGGATTCACATACATCCTCTATCAAAATGATTCCGCGCTTGTCCAATTCATTTACCAGCTTCTCGGTAAGGCAGTTAAAGCCCAATACATAGGTGATAAAAACAGCACGTGTTTTATCCGTAATTTTTTCCAGTATTTTATCCGTGTCCATGCCCAAATGATTCATGTCAATGTCGGCGAACACGGGGGTAAATTGGTTCCACAATACAGAAGCCACATCGGATACCCAAGTTAAGGGCGGTACAATAATCTCCCCCCCCTCCGGGAATCTCTGCTTTAACATTCCGATGGTGGCAAGGTTTGCCGAAGCACCCGAATTGACAAATACACTGTGCTTTACGCCCAGCCAATTTGACCACTGTTCT
This sequence comes from Defluviitaleaceae bacterium, assembly GCA_009787785.1. Lineage (GTDB taxonomy): Bacteria > Bacillota > Clostridia > Lachnospirales > WQUN01 > WQRX01. The sequence goes on along the minus strand of WQSR01000001.1, from coordinate 34,032 downwards.
TCAAATTTACGGACATTTTTTGACTGGGTAAGCATGTGGTCGCCTTTGAGAAACTCAATCAATGCATCCAAATCTTCACGGATAATATTATTATCCATCAAGGGGTAGTACATATAAATCAATCCCTTCCTTATTTTTGTGAAAGTATAAAGTCCTTATGCAAAATTGACAAGCCCTCATGAAAATCCACCGTTTCAGCAAAGCCTAATAATTTCAACTTATTATTATCCAATAACTTACGCATCGCTCCGTCCGGCTTGCTGGTGTCAAATAAAATCTCCCCTTGATATCCGGTTATTTCTTTTAATTCATTGGCCAACTCTGCAATAGAAAACTCCTTCCCCCCAGCAATATTAATAAGTTCGTTTTCATTATATTTCTGCATAATTAATATTGCCGCTTTAGCTATGTCATGAGTAAACATAAACTGCCGCTTTGGTTTTCCAGAACCCCATAATGTTAGGGAAGCATCGCCGCGTTCCTTTGCTTGGCTCATTTTTCGAAGCACACTGGCCAGTACATGCCCATCGTCGGAAAAATCATCACCCGGCCCAAAGTAATTTGTCATTATTGAAGGGATAAATTTTGTTTTGTGTTGCCTATTATAAGCTAAGCACATTTCTATTCCAGCAACACGTGCGGTAGAATAAGCAATGCTTGTAGGCTCCATTTTACCTGTCATATAATAGTCTTCAGCAATGGGTTGCGGACACTCCTTGGGGTATACGCAACTGCTGGCCATAAATAAAAACTTTTTTACGCCATGCTTATATGCACTGTGTATTAAATTGCATTGCACCTGAAGGTTGGTGTAAATCAAATCGGCGGGGTATTGGGTGTTCATGGTTATTCCTCCATGGGGCCCCGCAAAACAAAAAACATATTCCGGTTTATTTTTTTCAAAAAAACTGAATACTGCAGAAGCATCTGTTAAATCAAGTTCATCTTTATTATATGTCAGTATGTTTATAAACTCTTTGTTTTTTAACTCCATAGCTATGGCTGCACCTATCAGGTCATCGTTTTGGGCTACAAATATAACGCTATCTTTATTCATTCTAGAATTCCCCCATGTTTAAAATGTTTCATAATTATCCGGGACATAATGAATAATTTGCGTACCGTTAAATTCAAACCTAACAGGTACATGTAAAAAATCCTTTAATGCTTTCTTCATACTGGCTTGTTTTTCCGGCGGGCATAAAAAAAGCAAAAACCCACCGCCGCCAGCCCCAAGCAATTTCCCGCCATACGCACCAGCTTTTATCCCCAATGCATAGGCATCATCTATATATGAATTAGAAATTTTCATAGACAGTGAACGTTTAAGCTTCCAAGTTTCATCTAATAACCGGCCAAAAGAAGGAATATCACCGGAAAGCAACAGACTTTCCGCTTTATCCACTAAGGCCAGTACTTGGTGCATCTCCTTTTGTTTATCGTTCATTGTTTTTAATTGCTCGGCTACCACTTCTGACGCAGTTCTGGCAATTCCAGTATAGAACATCATCAAATGTTTCTCTAGGGTTTCCAAGGTTTCACTGCTTAACACTAGCGGAGATACCGTATAACCTTGGGATGAAAAGGAAATCTTGTTTAATCCTCCAACAGACGCGGCGATTTGGTCTTGGCAACCCACATTATCTTTAATCATCTCGCGCTCTACATGAATAGCTTCTGTAGCTAAAGTCATTTTATCTGCCATTCGGCCTTGATAAGCATATAACGCATGAAGCAACCCCACCATGAACGACGATGATGAACCCAAGCCCGTCCTTGCGGGAAGGTCACCCTCATGAGTAATGGAAATACCCCGTTTTATACCCATAAAACGCAAACCCTCGCGTACAGCAGGATGCTGTATATCGTCAATGTTAGTTAAATTTTCAACCCTGGACCACGCGACACGGATATCATGGTCAAAAAAGGGCGGCAAACTACGGCAAGTAATATAGCAATATTTATTTATGGTTGCAGAAAGTACACGGCCTTCGTTTTTCATAAACCAAGTGGGATAATCAGTGCCACCGCCGAAAAAAGACATGCGGTATGGTGTTTTTGTTATAATCATGAATTGTTCCTTCCCATCATAATTTCTTATTCGTATATTATCGCATTGCAAGAATTGCGACATGACAAGAAACATCTTTTAATTCTTGTTCAAGCGTTAGCGAAATAGGGCCATGGCACATTTCCAACCATGAATCACGCGGCGGTATCTTATAAAAATTATTAAATCCCATTTGTGAGCAAGCTTCTTTAAACAATCCTAAGGATAATCGGGTGTTATCATTAAAATTATGCGGAAATTCAACAATATGGGATAAATTGGGGTGAGGTGGATTATATGATATTAGAAATTTATCGGTATCAATTATCTGTCCATAATATAAAATTGCACGCTGTGCAATTTTGCCGACCTCTGAAAGAAAGTATAACGGGTCAGGCAAATGACACATGATTGCAGACAGCGTAACAACATCATGTATACCTACATCGGGCAACTTGTGCGTAATGCTATCGTATAACCCAAGAATAAATTCCGCTTGAGTATCAAGTGCTTTATTCAAGAAATGCATCGATTTTTCATGCGCACCGTTTCCATCTGTTCCCGTTCCCCTCATTCCGCGTATTTCTGCGCCAACTGGAAAATAACCATTATTACACCCTATATCTAAAAGGGATGCCCCGGGAAACCGGGAAGCGATTTCATCCAATATATCATCATACATTGCTCTCAATTGTCCGTTGCATTTGGAAATAAAATCCCATTTTTCATCAGTCCAATCGTTTTTATGGAATACCAGGGGGGGGGCAACTCTTGGGTCATCACCGGAACAAAACGAATAAGCACAACCTGTCTGAATATCATCGGATATGATGAAAGGTTGGTAATTTAAAACGGCTACAGCTTCACCAGCATCATGTGAATTTATTTTTTCCCGCAAATCCATTTCTTTCACCCTTTATTTATTATATATTCTGTTTTTCAATGCTCTCATAATTATATAAATTCGAAATGGTAAATATTTTTTAATTATGTTTTTAATTCTTTCTTTGTAATTTCTTTTCTTCCTAATATTCGAATCAATTGCTTCAACTGCTTCAATATCCTTGCTTAATTCCAAGTCATGCTCTTTTAATATTTTTTTCATATATAATAAAATATTAGAATGACAATATGGACAAACATATAACACTTTATCCACGGGATTATCATTAACAATAAATGCTTTCCGACAGGAGAGACATTCTATATTCAAATCCACAGTATGACTTTCTCTATTTATATTAATAACTTCTAAAAACTCGACCCCCCGGTGAATGCAATATCCTAGCTGTGCAATTTTTTTATTAATATAAGCAAATTCCTCATCAGACATGTTAGTTATATTAATTTCATAATTTCCGCTGTTTATATATTCGGTTTCACATTTAATAATACCCTTTTTTACTGCATAATTATATAATTCTGTGCCAGGTAGAACACGTATATTAATTATGTCTAAGTTATACTGCGTATAATTTTGTACAAACCATTTAATTGATTCATCTGCCGTTTCCAATGATTCAGCAATATCACCCACAATAATATTTCCGCCAACCGATAATCCGATTTCTTTGGTCATTTTATATGCATCATCAATTTGTTGTCTTGTTACTCTTTTTTTCATGCTTTTTAACACATCATTATTCATTGACTCCAAACCAATGCCAATACTTTTACATCCGGCTTCTTTAAGCATAACCAATGTCTCTTTAGTAATAACATCCGCACGTGTTTGACCATTAAAGCTTAAATTAAACTTTTTTATTCTCTCACAAAAATCTTTTATGCGCTCCTTATTATCTATAAAAAGTTCATCATTTAAATAAATTTTACGTATTTTATATCTATTAACAGCAAAACTGATTTCTTGAAAAATATTATCAAGGCTTCTCTTCCGATATGTTGAACCGCATGTATGAAAGCAGAATGTACACTTAAAAGGGCAACTGCGGCTTAATAAAATGGGATACTCCCCTGTTTTAAGAATTGCTTTTTCAAATTCTGGAAATAATGTAAAATCGGGAAAAGGAATCGCATCCAAATTTTCAATATTAGAAGAGGGGTTGATAATTGTTTCACCTTTATGATTTTTATATACAAGTCCGGGAATATTTATTATCTCTGTGTCGCCCCCCCCCCCACTTATGTGTTTCATTAATTGAATAATTGAAAATTCACCTTCGTTAATGATACCGTAATCTGTTAATGTATCCTCATACACAATCTTTGGATTGGAACTTATCCCGCCTCCACCCAAAATGGTTACAATGTTTTTATTGATAGATTTTACAGTCTTAAACATATTTTTTATAAACCAATGGTCGGGAGATAATGCTCCTGAACATACAACATCAATATTGTGCTTTTTTATTGTTTCATCTAGTATTTCAATATATTTCATGTGACTTGCATCATTTTCTTTAATCGTTAAAGTAATCACATTATATCTATTTCTTTTTAATACTGTGGCAATGTAAATAATCCCCAAAGGGATAAATTGCGTAGACTCCATTATTGCTAAATCAAAATATTTTAATACAACTAATATATTTTTCATAATCCTAATCCCCCAATAATTTGCGGTTTATCTTGCCCTTTAGCATATTTTTAATCGCATCAACAGCGGGCAGACCAAATTTATTGTTTATCATATCGAAATATCTCTTGTTGTCGTTAAAGAACGCTGTAAAAGCATAATCACGAAAACGGAGTATTTCCTCTGCTGTTAGGTGTTCATTGGGCAAGGGTTTGGTATCATAGGTATATTGTGCATATCCCGCCCATGTATCTGGTAACCAATTCGGGTTTTTACTTAATATTTCATTGTATAATTGCGAACCGGGATATGCCATTGTACAATATAAATTGGGGTATTCTACATTCATTTCACGGGCGGCGGCCAAGTCAAACTTCATATCCTCAAGGGTCTCGCCCGGAAGGCCAAACATCAAATTCCCGCATACATACATACCGCAATCCTGTGTTAATGCTACTATTTTTTTAGTCTTTTCGTAATTGTATTGGTTTTTATTAGTGTCTTCTCTTGCATGGTCGCTTACACTTTCAATGCCGTAGCCAATCCATTTGATGCCAGTTCCCCGCATTGCAGACAATAATTCCTCATCCACATTATCAATACGTGCATAAATCCAAATAGATAAATCATAACCTCGTGTTTTTAATTTTTTTGAAAATTCAATCACAAACGCTCTATTTATTGTAAAACAATCGTCTAATATGCGCAAGAAATAAACATTTCGGTTTTTTACCCACCAATCCACTTCATCCAAAAGCCTGTCCACGGTTTTTTGCCGAACTTTTCGTGTGTTGCCGGAAAAAGCGTGTATTGCACAAAAGGTACATCCATACGGACAACCTAAAGAAGAAGCTATCGTACCGTATCGGTCGCGCTTGTTCAAATCCTCGAAGGCAAAATGCAAATGATTCCGATAATGACGCTGGGTGCTTGGGAATAAATCCCATCCATCAACAGGCAACACGTTCAAATCATGTATTAACGAAACCGCTCCATCCCCGCACAATATTCCATCTTCCAAGTAGCGTATGCCTTTAATGGATTCACGACCGGGTTTTCCGGTCATGCAATAATGATGCAATCCTTCAACGGCATCAAATCCCTCGCCCACAATAACATAGTCAACCGCTTCTTCTTGTAATGTGCGTTCCGGCAAGGCGGAGGGGTGATTACCCCAAATAAATACCGGGATATTTGGCGCGGTGTTCTTTATAGCCCTGCACAGCATCCCTGCACCCGGCATAGTCCAAGTGCTGGCACCCAAATTATTACCCAAGGTAAAAACACCTATTAAATCTGGCTTCAATGCTTTTATTTCTTCTGCGGTTTCCTCGGGAGTTTGACCGGCGGCATCCGCATCTATTAAAGAAACATCAATATTTCTGTCCCGTAGATACCCCCCCATCACAGCCATCCAATAAGGGGGGTCGACCGCTACCGCGCCGGGCTTTATACCCTGATACATAGTGGCTTTACCATTGGGCCTTACCAAAACAAGGCTGGAGCGGCTGTTCTTATTCATCATTATTGCATCTCCCTCAGTATTCTATCTGCTACAGCCATCGCATCCATTTTACAATCCCGGTATATTTGACTTCGGTTTCCGTTTTTTCTGTAATATCCTTTTGAAAAGTCAAAGCCAACCCGCCGTACTTGAATTTGGAGGTTATTATCAGAAATAATTTCTAAGACATGCGTTCCTAATCCACCAGGCAATGTATGCTCTTCTAATGTAAATATTACTTTAGCAGACAATTCTTCAATTTCATTGGAGCTTAGGGGTAAAATTGCTGTGTCAGCTACACATACCTGTACGCCCTTTTTGTTAAGCACATCTTTAACCGCTAAAGCGACATGCAACATATTCCCACAAGATAAAATACATATATCACTCTTTTCCCCAAATGTGTGAATCCTTTGAGTAAAATCCGCGCTTTCGTTATATACCGCTGGAAGCATTTCATTATCAAATCGGATATATTTAGGGCCTTTTACCTCGTAAGACATACGTGCAAAGGCTTTCGCCATATATTCATCTGAAATACTCCATATTTGCATATTAGGTAAAATACGCATTAAAGCAATATCTTCAATCGTGTGATGTGTAGGGCCGGCTACATCGTTGGCGACACCTACGCTTGTACCCAATAAAGTAACATCAAGGTTCATTCCCGCCGGATAAATGCGCACCTGTTCAAAAGCGCGTAAAACTAAGAATTGTGCCAATCCATACACATATGAACGCTTTCCACTTAAAGCAATCCCGGAAGCAACCAAAACAGCGTTCTGTTCAGCTATACCCACATTTAAGAATTGCCCGGATAGGTTTTTTCGGAACACATCCAAAGAAGGCGACCCTAAATCTGTAGCGATAAAAAAAATATCGTTGTCCCGGTGAGCAATACTATATAGCTCTGATAAAAAAGCTTCCCTTGTATTCATTTTTATTCATCACCTCTATTCAATAAAGTCAGACTTTTTCTAGCGGCTTCCAGTTGGTCTTGTGTTACGGCTTTACTATGCCAAAACGGTTCGTTTTCCACAAAATCTATTCCCTTCCCTTTAACGGTTTCGCAAATGACAACCGTTGGGGAGGCACTGCGCCTACTTCGCACATCTTTTAAAGTTTCTAATAATTCAACAAAGGAATGCCCGTCTATTGTAACTACGTTAAATCCAAAGGCCCTCCACTTATCCGCAAAGGGCTCGTTACCAAAGTCGTCCTGTATAAAAGCTGAGGCAGATATATGATTCCTGTCTATAAGGGTTATTAAATTATTCAAACGTTGGAATCCTACAAACATTGCCGTCTCCCATATAGAGCCTTCGCCACATTCCCCATCTCCCAATAATGTAAAAACCATGCTTCTGCTTCGCTCTCTTTTTAAAGCAAAGGCCATCCCTGCGGCAATACCAAAGCCACACCCCAAAGAACCGCCCAATATTTCTGCACCCGGTACGTTTTCGTCCAATAGTGTGCCTAATATACCATCGGGCTTTGCGTATTTATCCAATTCGGATTTATCAAAAAATCCGCAATCTGCCAAAATCGCATATAAAATGGGGCTTGCATGGCTTTTGCTCATTATAAATCTGTCTCTCGCAGCAGATACAGGGTCTTTAGGGTCAAAGCGCATAATCCCCGTGTAGTATAGCGCAGTTAAAATTTCCGCACACGAATACGAAGAGGCTATTCTTCCGGCTTGCGCACTTGCGGTTATTTCCAGGGTAGTTTTTCGCAAGTTATATGCCTTTTCTTTTAATGTTGGTATGCAAATATTCATACTCAGTGCTCCTTATTTAAATTTTTTCATCATTAGCTTCATTGAAAAAAGATATAATTTTGTATTACGTTTAATTACGATTGAAATACATTTCAGAATCAAAAGCTTAACCTTTCCCCGTAGGGATGCCGTAGTTATATTATACTTGAAATAACATGATTGACAATATACCCTTGCTTTAACAAGTTCGTATAAATCATCGTCTGTGGCATCACCCTCTTCTCCCAGGGCAATATGGTCACTCAGCTTGTTTTCCATCCATTGGCATAAGCTAATCAGTTTTTTATTATATACAGTATCATTGTTCATAAAAGAATAACAATCCAATATACATGTATATAAGACAATCCTGTACATGGCTACACGGAAGTATTTTTCTCTTTTTATTAAATTGTTAAATTTGTTAAATACATTTACGTATCCCAAAGAACGAAGACCATAACCATGAACGCCAAAGTAATATAAGGATGCTTGAGCCTCTGTCAAAAACGGGAATTTTTCTTGTGTTAAACGAATTGCTTCCAAAATTCTTGTTTTCATATTGCCGGATGAAATCCCGCCAAGTTCAAAAAGTGTTAGCGTTTTATCTATAAAACAGATGTTAAGATTTTGTTCTATGCATTTTTGTGACCATTCATAATCATTTATTACTATATAAGATTCATTGTATGCACCTACATTTTCAAAGGTACTCCTAGTACAATAAAGGGCCGGCATATGCATTTGGTTTGGTATAACAGTTAAATATGGTATCATGAACGTCTTTTCATAATAAAAAATATGCCAACCATATTTCGCGGATGCTTCAATTTTTGATTCGGGGGTAAAATCTAACCGCCCAAAGAAAACATCAGCTTTGGTTTCATTATAGTGGTCGATAACAGTTTGTGCTGTGCCTTGAGTAAGTATATCATCGCAAAAAATAAAGCTTATTATTTTACCACTGGCAAGCGCAATGCCTTTATTAATGGCATCGCTTGTGCCATTGTCTGGCTGGGAAATAAAATAATCAATATTACATTCATGTGTAAGTACTGCTTCCATCGTTCCGTCATTGGAAGCACCGTCGATGATTATATATTCAATGTTCGGATAACATTGTTCAAAAACGCTCTCCATACACCGCTGTATGGTGGTAGCACCATTGCGTACCACAGTTATATACGTAATAAGCGGTAGCTCTGCAGTGTCGCGTTTATATATACCCTGTGTTCGCATTCCCCCTTCATAATCACCTTCTTTTATAGGATAACGTTCCAATTTTCCACACACCTCTCCCAACGGAAACTGAGGACAGGTTTTAACGCAGTTTTGCAAAGTTGAAATACGTGGGGGGACAGATGGTTCATTTAAAGCTAATTTTTCTTTCAAATTGTTTATTTCATCAAATAAAAAACCTATGGCTTTTTCTTTTTCCATTTTCATCAATTGTTCTCGTGTCATTTTCTTCCCTACTTTTTTTATTTTATTTCCACAATTGATAAGTAGATATAGCTCTCTTTGCAAACCAACTTAAAATATATAAATTTTTCCCTATTAGCCTATCAGCAAATAAAAATATAGAGATAATTAGTTTTAAAGCAGTTCCCTTCACAGTTGCCGGATAATATTTTTGATAATATCTATTTTGTATTTTTTTATAATTAGCTAATTCTTCAAATTTCTTCATGCTTACATTATAATCAGACCCTTGTGATAAGCTTTCATTTAATGTTTTTATCAAATAATCAAATACACTTGTTAATTCAATTGTTGCTTCCGTATCAATGTTAAATAAATTTATGATTTTCCAACAATCATGTATGCATATATATAAAGCTGTTCTGTAAACAGCTAGGCGAAATTCATTTTCTTGATATAATAATTTATTTAATTTACTAAATATGGGATAAAAGCTAACCCTATGAGCACCCCATTCAAAAAATCCAAAAAAATAATGCTCTGCTTGCCGTTTTGTCAAAAACGGAAATTCTTCTTGAGAAAACTTAAAATGTTCCTTGCATAATATTTTTAAATTAGTGCTGGCCATTCCTCCATATGAAAAGAGTGTTAATTTATTATCTATATATTTGATATTAAAATTGTGTTTAATGCATAACTGCGTCCAAACAAAATCATTAATAATACGATAAGATTCATTAAATCCACCCACAGTATCAAAAACATTCCTACATGTGTATAAGGCAAGAACATATATATAGTTATATTTTACAGTCATTTTAGGTATTGAAAACCGCGGAACATTGAGCGTAGCCTCAACAATCGAACCATTTAACCTATCTACTCTTCCACAAATCATGTCTGCTTTGGTTTTTTTATATTCATTTATTACAATCTGGGTTGCACCAGGCAAAAGCACATCATCGCTATTTATCAAGCTAATTAATTGACCGGAGGCAAGCGCGATGCCTTTATTAATGGCTTCACTTGTGCCGCTGTCTGGCTGTGATATAAAATAATCAACTTGGTCTGCATATGTTTTTATGATATCCAATGTGCCATCTGTGGAGGCACCGTCAATTATTATATACTCTATGTTAGGGTACTCTTGTTGAAAAACACTCTCTATGCAACGGATTATAGTATCGGCCTGGTTGCGTACTACTGTTATATAAGAAACCAATGGCAAATCTAGTGTATCGTTTTTGTAAATCCCATCAGTACGCAATCCACCTTCAAAGCCACCTTCAACCGGAAAGCGGTCTAGTCTTCCACAAACGCTCCCCAGGGGAAAATTCGGTCTTTCCAACTATATATTCGCTCCTTCTTCATACACCTGGCATACCTCATCAACATCGCCTGAATGCACCATTTCACCTTTTTTTAATAATATCGCACGAGAGCACATGCTTTTTATTGTGTCAACAGCGTGAGAAACTAGTAATACTGTGGCCCCGCAGGAAAGCATTTCGGCAATTCTTTTTTCACACTTTTCTTTAAAGAGAAAATCGCCAACCCCCAATACCTCATCAAGAATTAACACCTCCGGGTTTATACATGTTGCTACAGCAAAACCCAATCTGGCACTCATACCGGAGGAAAAATTCTTTATAGGCACATCCTCAAATTCCCACAGTTCAGCAAAATCTATAATTTCATCATATATAGCTTTCATATGGAGGGGGGAGCGGCCAAACATGGCACCATTGAAATATACATTTTCCTTAGCTGAAAATTCGGGGTCGAAACCTGCGCCAAGCTCCAACAAGGGTGCAATTTCGCCCTGCACATACACAGAACCTTGGGTAGGCTTAAACACACCAGCAATAATTTTAAGCAAAGTAGATTTGCCGGAACCGTTTAACCCTAAAATTCCTAAGACTTCTCCTTTTTGCACTTCAAAGCTAATGTTTTTAAGTGCCCAAAATTCATCATAAAACAATTTGCGTTGCAATGCTTTAACGACATAGTCTTTGATTCCTAAAACTTTATCCCGGCTTAGGTTAAACATCATGGAAACATTGTTGACAGAAATTACAGGACTATTCATTATATCACACCTATAGGTATAAGATATATTTATCTTGCTGAGTTATCATTGCATACATCCCCGCACACAAGGCCGCCAAGGCAAAACCGATGCATATGATATTGGCCCACAAACCCGGTACAACCCCATTGAGGGTTAAATCACGAAAATAACTTATGTAATGGAACATGGGGTTGAAATGTATCAGATGAAATATACGGGGCGGTAATATCTCAACGGGGTACATGATGGCTGACAAGAACATCCACAGGGTAATGCCTACGCTATAAATATAGCCAATGTCACGGAAGAATACCATAATTGATGAAAGAAGCATCCCAAACCCCAATGCGAAAACAAAGGTATATAAAATGGGTAAGGGTACAAGCAACATAGTCCAGCTAAAGGTTTCACGGGTTGCGATAAAGACGATGAGAAAAGCAATGAAAGAAAATAAGACATTGACCAAGGAGGAAACAACCTGAGACACCGGAAATATATATTTAGGTATATATGCTTTTTTTATCACAGCTCCGTTACCAAGAACGGAAGTCATGGCTAGACTGGTAGATTCGCTAAAAAAATTGAATATTAACTGCCCGCTCAATACGTATAATGGAAAGTTGGGAATATCAGCCCTGAACAGTAGTGAAAAAACCATAGAAATAACCAGCATAGTCAACAGCGGGTTGAGTACCGACCATAAAATACCCAGCACACTACGTCGATAACGAGTCACAAAATCACGCTTAACCATCATAAACAGCAGATGGCGAAAGCGGTAAAGCGTAGCAATGTGTCCTTTTACATAGTCCGTTTTAGTAGCAAGAATTAATATAAAAACGAATAATATCGCAACCGTAAAGGCTAAAAACCCGGCGTACAGCATAAGCATGGGGACATTACCGGGACGCTGACCCGCTACTTCAATGGGTAAGTAAAGGAAAAAGGGTATGGACAGTATAACGGTCAACCCCAAGGCAATGGTTCCGTAGTGCTTTTTTGTCACTCAAACACCTCGTAATATTTTATGTCTTTTCATTATGCTGTATTTAGCATAACGTATTGTCAGCATTGTCGCTAAAAAAAGATTGAAGCCTGATTCCCGGTATGCATTGTATGTCATGATAGCTGATTTCAAACGGCTTGACGATTTGGAAATTTTAGATAAGCGATATCTGAGTAAAGGCTCGTCCAAACCATATGCAACCCCAACCTCGCGTACGATTTTTAACCATGCAACATAGTCTTCGTGTGTTTTGGGTTTGGTTGGAAAAAGGTGCTTTGACATGAGCTCTCGTTTTATCAGTACGGAGGAGCAGGATATCAGGTTGCGCCGGAGAAGGGCTTTATAGTTTAATTTGTAAACCGCGGGCATAACCCAATTGTAGCGGCGTCCTTCAAAGTTCATAAAAAATGAAGCAGTGTAGGAAATTTTCGCGTTTACTTTGTTGGCAAAGGACAATTGTAATGTTAGCTTGTCAGCATCCCAAATATCATCTGAATCTAAAAAAGCAATCCACTCACCTGTTGCTATTTTTATCCCAACATTGCGGCTTGTTGCGACGCCGCTATTTTTTTCATTGCAAATATAGTGTATTCGGGGGTCTGTAAACATGTGGATTATTTCATTTGTATTGTCGGTTGAACAGTCATCAATAATGATTAATTCAAAATATGTGTAGCTTTGTGATAGCACGGATTGGATAGAATCTTTGATTGTTTTTCCAGCGTTGTATGTTGGCATGATAACGCTTACCAGGGGGTGTCCGTTCATAAATATGCACTATCCCTTAAAATTGGGAGTTGTTTTATTCGGCTATAAAGCAACTTTTCCACAATGGCTAATGCTACCATATTATATCAAACAACACAAGACATAAAACACCCCACACAGGCAAAATCTGCGTGGGGTGAATCTTCATTTATAATACAGTTGTTGTTTGAATGGTGGTGAGTTTCATCCGGTTTAAGCTTTCCAGTGCGCCGCGTTGGTTGTCGAATACATCGTTGGCTATCATTTAGACAAACCTCAGCCGCTCGAAATCCTCGAAAGCGTCTTTATCGAAGTCCTGTGGGGAGAGCAGGAAGAAGGCGGGGCTGGAGGTGAAGGTTGCGCCCGGTGCGGCGGGGGATTCCATGTAGAAGCTGACGGCGGCGGGGAATTTTACGTCGCCGCCGATGTCGTTGGTTTTGCCGTTATTTTTGTTGCCGTGGAAGACGTAGAGCCTTTGGGGGCGGGAGCTGATGAGTTTTAGGGTGTTTTCAAATTCGACGTCCAGGTCGCCGCCCAGGCCGAAGTGGAGGCGGCTGAAATAGCCGTTTTTGTCCGTGGATTCGGTGAAGAAGTCCTTTCCTGGGTCGGCGGGCTGGAGGAAGGCGTCAAATTCCAGGGTGTCGCAACGGTATACCCCCGTGCCATTGATAAAGCGGTAGAAGGCGCACAGCAGGGGCAGGCCGGGCAAAGTGAGGAAATAGATTTCGTATACCGCGCCGCGAAGCTCGTCATCTTCCTGGATGGTTATGGCGGTGCGGATGCCCTGCCAGGCATTTCCGTAGCTGTCCTTCACCTGGGCGAAGTCTGCACAAAAGGCTTCCTTCAGCATGGTGCCGTTGTTCATGCCGTGGGGGAGGATGCGGATGCCGCCGAGGAAGGGATTCCACCAGGCGAAGGGCTTGCGGTGGGGGTGCTGGTGGGTGAGCCATTCGTTGCCGTCGGGGGTGGTGAGGGAGTAGCAGACCGGCCCGTAAGCAGGGTCCACCCGGAAGGCGATTTTGCCATTGTCCACCGTCAGGATGGTGCCGTTTTGTATTTGCTTTACCTCCCCGGAGGGGGCGAAGAGGACGCGGTTGTAGGATTTTTCGTAGGTGGACAGCTTCATGTCCACGTGGATGCGTACATATTCCGCAGGGTCTTGCGCCGGGTGAAGGGTAAAATTGATTTCCTTGGTGGGGGTGCAATCGTCGTCGTCGTCATCGTCGTTGGTTTCGGTAGGTGTTTCTTCCTTTATATATGTCTGCGTTTCGAAGAGGTCGGAAGACACGCGGATGGTTCCCTCCAAAGTGGTTTCCCGGTTATTGAGGATGTCCAGGGCGATTTCCCGGTTTTCGTCCAGGATGGGATTGTAGTGGTTGGCGCGGATTTCTATCCGGCGGGCGGGGACGTAGTTCTTTTTGTCCCATAGTTGCATGGCGTAGTTACGGAAATCCCCGAAATCGTTGAACGCGCCGTATACATAGGCCACGGGCGGGGTCTCGAAGGTTTGCCCCGGCTCCAGCCGTCCCAGGTTGATTTCGAAAATCACGTGGTTGCCCCACTGGAAGCTGGGTTTTGCGTCGGGGGACCAGCAGAAGCCCCGGCCTCCTGTGGGATTGGCCTCGAAAATCCAGTTTTCCTCAAAGCTGTCGGAATCAATGGAATCAATGCCGTAGATGGGCTCGTCGGAGTGGGGGAAGCTGTGGTTTTGGGTAAACTGGCCACGATAGCAAAAGGTTGTATGCTCGCCCAAAGCCAGCCAATATTTGTCGTGGAGGTACATGTCCCGGGCCTTTTTGCCCCGGTTTTCCACCCGGTAATGGCGGGTGATGACGCCCGCCGCCGACAGGGTCAAAATAAGGGTCAAGTACATTCCCTTGAACTTCTCCGAGGGGTATTCCGCTTCCATTATCATGTCGTTGCCCCGGGCGAAGGATTGCACCTTGGGTTTAATCAGGTTGAACTCGTCGTCGTAGGGCTTGCCGAATTGGGGCGGGTTGAGCCAGCCCTTGTTGAAGGCCGGGTTGGTGAGGTGGTTTATCCAAGCCTCGTTGTCTGATTTGTTCAGCCCCACCTTCCAGGGGCCGTTGATAATAAAATGGTGGTAATCGTTCTCGCCGGAAAAGGCGGCGGTAAGGTTTTGGTTGAGCTGATGGAAGGGCTTCTCGAAGGAAATGGTTGTGCCGTCAGCCAAAGTGAGGTTGTACCGGATGGGCATGGCGTGGTAGCCGCCGGCGAGAATTATCATCTTTGTTTGGATGTTTGTCTTGCCTTTGGCGGGGATTTTTGCCATAAAGGAATTATCCTTGAAGGATATGATTTCATTTTCCGGGAAGGAGAATGTAACCGTGGCGTCTTGCAACAACGCCGAGCGGAGGTTGATGCAGGTGTCTACCTCCATGCCGGCTTGCATCACCTTGGCCTGTGGCGAAGCGCACACCTGTAGGGGGTATTTCGCGTGGATGCCCAGCCCGAAGGAGACGCTTTGCCCGTTGATTTCCACATCGGCCAGCAAGCAGGGGTGCACCTGCCACTTGTCTTGCAGGGCGAGCATTTCACCCACGAAAAATTCCCCCGGAAATACCTGCGTCCCCGTAATATGTGCATCCAGCGCGAAATCGAAGGCGATGTTTTTGTCCGCGCGCCCGGTGACTTTTACATGCAAATCCTTGCCGGTCTTGTTGGTTGCCGTGAGGGTGCATTGGTATTTCAAGCCGAAGGCCAGTTCGTGGTTTTCCGCCATCAGCTCGATTTTATAGTCCGGGGTTTCGATGAGGCGAATGCGGCGGCCGGTGCGCTCGTAGCCCACGGCCAAAGTGTCGCCGTCCTTTTCCCAGGTGTAGCCGAACACCTCAAATTTATTTACCTTCACCCCGTCGGGGATGATTTCCCAACTGCGGGTGGAATCCGCGTACCAATCGGCCTTTTCAAAGAAGGGCTTGAACAAATCCGTCCGCAATATCTCCGGTATGAAGTTGACCAGATGGGTGCTGTCGGAGCGGTCCTCCCACAGGTAGCCGCATTTTTTATACAGGGGGACGGCGTTGGTGTTGCCCGGCCAGGTATGGATATCCAAGCGGGGGTAGCCCAGCTCTATGGTGCGCTCCACGCATTTAAGCACTAATGCTTTACCAACCTTTTTTCCTTGATAGTCTGGCCGTACGCCCAACAGCTCGATGTAGAGCGCGTCGGCGTCGCCAAAATACCGCCCCAGGGAGCAGTAGCCCACGGCTTCCTCGCCGTCAAGGGCCACATAGTGGTGGATACAAGCCCCGCTTTCGATGCGGGTAACGACGTTTCCGGGGGTTTTTATGTCGTTGCCGCCGCCCCAGTCGTCACTGCTTTTGTTCCACATATCGGCCAGGGTTGCCGCCATGTGGGGCTGGTATTCGGTTATTACAATGTCCATGGGAATCACTCCTTTTAATATACCGGCCTTAGTATAATAAAGGATTTTTACATGAAAAAGAGGAAAGATGAGTATAAATAAAGTTTATTATACCGAGGCGATGAAGCGTTGCCGGAGCGGCTCCAGCTCCGTTTGTACAGCGGCAAGGCTTTCAGGGATGGCGATTTTCTGGGGGCATTGGGGGGTGCATATGCCGCATTCAGTGCACTTGTTGAAGCCCTTGCCGTCGCGCACCAGCTTGCCGTAGCCTATGCCCGCCCGAAATTCGTTGGGGAATAGCTTGAACTGGTTATAGACCTCCAGTATCCGGGGTATGTCTACTCCCTTGGGGCAATCCATGCAATAACCGCAGTAGGTGCAGGGCATGGTTTTAATCCCCAGCATAATGTCTCTGGCCCGGGCCAGCATGGCGGCTTCGTCGGGGGTTAGCTTTAGCGGGGCTTGGGCGAAGGTGCGGATATTTTCCTCCACCTGGGCTAGGTTGGACATGCCCGACAGGGTGACGGCGACGTTAGATTTATCCCGGCACCAGCGCAAGGCCCACGCCGCAGGGGTATATGCGTCATCCAGGTTTGCTTGCGGCGGCGGCTCGGCCAGGTAGCGGCCCCGTATGGGGCTCATCACCATGCAGGGCACATTGTGGGCCGCCATAATATCGTATTGTTCCCCGGTTTTGAGCATAATATCATCCACATAGTTGTGCTGAATCATGGCAAAATCCCAGGCATAGTTGGCAAAAAGCCTTTTGAAGGTTTCGGTATTGCCGTGGTAGGAGAAGCCCAGAAAGCGGATACGCCCGGCTTTTTTCTGGGCCAGGAGATAGTCATAGATGCCGTGCCGGTCGATAATGTCGTACCGGTCTTCCCCCAGGCCGTGAATCATGTAAAAGTCAAAATAGTCCATGCGGCAATTAACCAGCTGCTCTTCAAAAATACGTGGCGACGCTTCTTTGGTGTCAATGGCCCAGGTGGGTAGCTTGGTGACATAGTAATAGCTGTCCCGGGGGTATTTTTTGAGGGTTTCCCCTAGAAATACCTGTGACTCGCCGCCGTGGTAAGGGTGCGCGGTGTCAAAATAATTGATGCCTGCCTCATAGGCCAGGTCCACCATTTTGGTGGCGTGGCCCCAGTCGATTTTGCCGTTGTCCAAGGTGGGTAGGCGCATGGCCCCAAAGCCCAGCGGAGCCAGCTCCACCCCAAGCTGTTTGTTAAATACGCGTTGTACCTGCATTGTTTTCCTCCATATTTTATAATAACTATTCCCGCAGTTTGACCGCGTTGGCGGCGCGGCGGCGATAGTTCTCGTCCATTTTGGCGTAATGCTTGCGGGTGGTGTTTACGTCGGCGTGGCCCAGGACATTGGCCACAAGGTAAATATCCCCCGTTTCGGCATACAATTGGGTGCCGAAGGTGGAGCGCAATTTGTGCGGGGAAATATTTTTCAGCCGTGTCACCAGCGACGCGTATTTCTTTACCAGGTTTTGCACGGCGCGGTCGGTGATGCGGCGGTTCTGCAACGAAAGGAATAATGCTTGTTCGTGCCCGTCTAAAGCAATAATGCTTTCACGCATTTCCAGGTAATTTTCCAGCGCGGCAGCCACCTCTTCCCCAAAGTATAAAATCATCTCGTCCCCGCCCTTGCGGGTCACTTTGATGCCGCCGATTTCGAAGTCGATATGGCTTAAATCAATGCCCACGCACTCCGACACGCGCATTCCCGTACCCAGCAGTAAGGTGATTATCGCCGCGTCCCGTAGCTTCGTGCGCTGGTGGAAGGCTTTCTGATGGGGGGAGAGCTTCTCGCCCGAGTCCACCTCGTCCAATAGCTTGGCAATTTCGTCGGTTTCCAGGGTGGTTATAACCTTGTTGCCAATCTTGGGGAAGGAAACCAGCTCTGCCGGGTTGGCCGGGAGGTGTTTCTTCATATATAGATAGCGGAATAGCCCGCGCACCGCCGCCAGCTTGCGCGACTTGCCCAAGGCGGCGTTTTGCAAGGCTTCCTCCCCCTCGCCGGGGGGTATGTAGTAGCTCAAATACTCCATGAAATAGTGCAAATGGTCAGAGTCCACCCGCGCCAGGTCATCAATAGTAATCTCGCGGATGGGGCGGTTATCGAGGATTTCTTCGGACAGGTAACGGAAAAATATCCGCAGGTCGTGGGCATAGCCCAGCCGCGTAAGGGAGGAAGTCTGGTCGCCCAGGCTCATAAAATACAGCCCCAGGAAGGTGGGGAGCTGTTTCAGAATCTCCCGCACCTTCAATACTTCATGGGCTTTTTTTTGCTCGTGGTAGGTCACTCTATGAGCCCCTCAATGGGGCCGAAATTAATCTTGGCTCCGTTGACCAGCGGCGCGGTGCGCCCCGGCTCGATGACTGCCGTGTCCCCGCTGGTTTTGGTATAGGTCCAGCTGTCTGCGCTCTCGTTGGTCAGGCCCCATCGCCCGGGGTGCTGGGGATGCTGGGAAACCTTCCCCACCCGGGTGGAGAAATCAAAATTCTCGTGCAGGTGATGGGCGTAAATCACGCTGTTGTGGTTGAGCATAACCAACTGCCTTCCCATGCTCAGGCGGGGTGGGGGGGTGATGGCGGCCTTGCATTTCCAGCAAGCGGGCTTCTTGTTGAAGAAATTCTCCGCGCCGCAGGTATGGCAGTATAAAATCCCGTTGCGCAGACGCACGAAGGCGTCCTTCCATTCCTTTTCCACGATGCGGGCGTTGCCGTTGCGCAGGCCGTCGGTGAAGGCTTTTGTGAACATCTCCCGCAGGTAGGGCGGGTACATGTGCCAGAAAATAATCGCGTTGTCCTGGTAGCCGGGGATGGGGCGGTTGGTTTGGTTGTTCGGGTCCCAGATGAAGACGGGGTCGTGGCCGTAGATTTTTTCCATGGCCTTGGCGTCGAAGCATTTAATATTGGCCTCGATGGCCCCCTCCAGGGGATGGTGGAGCATGAACATGTAAAATAAAAGCACCGCCATGGAATATAAATCCGTCTCCGTGGAGGGGGATTTCTTCGCGGTGATGATTTCCGGCGCGATGAAGCGGGGGGTACCATAGGTGCCGCTTTCCGTGTCCTGGTTCACGGTGACATTGTCGTTGTCGCAGATGAGCACCTCGCCGTCGGCGGGGTTGAAGAATAAGTTCCCGAAGGAAATGTCCCGGTAGCACAGCCCCTGGGAATGCAAGCTCTGGTAGCCGTCGGCCAGATTTATGGCCGCCATGCACAGCGCGGAGAACGTAGGCTCGGCCCTGCGCTTCATCAAGTCCACGATGCTTTTGTAGGTGGGCGTGCGCAGGCGCATCACATAGCCGAATAAATTCTCCTTGAAGATAATATCCAGCGGCCAGAGGAAGCGGGCGTCCGGCGCGCCGCGCTCGATTAAACGCTCGATGAGCTTCTGCTGATATTTGGTGGCGGCGTGGGGATAGTACCACTTCAGCGCGTAGGGCTGACCCTTTTTGTCCTGAACCTCGTAGACCTCCCCCTGCCCGCCGGAGGCGATAAAACGCTTCACCGTATAAGTCATATGGTGCTTGGACAATAATTTCGTGCCGTCCTTGAGTGCGTATAACATAGCCATTCCTTCTTTCGTTGGTTTACATTTCCCACCGGGTTACGTTGAGCTGGCCCTTGTCCTTGGCTATATCGGGGTGTAGCATGGCCCCGATGAGCCGGTTCCCCTGCAAGCCCAAGATATGATACCGCCCCGCCGCGATGGCGGTTATATTTTGCCAGTCCGAAGTGGCGGCCTCCGTGCCGCAGTCCTTCCAGAAGTAGGCCAGGAGCTTTACCGTGCCGTCTTCCATCAGCCCCGCGAAATAGTCCGGCGCGGCGGAGATTTGCTTCACGTCCTTGTACAGGGTGAAACTCCGGCGCATATAATTCTCCTGCCCCACCCGGGCAATGCGCCCGTCGGAGAGGAGGGCAATCACCCGCCCCGGCCCGCCGTAGGCGATATCCACCACGCCGTTCAAATGGGAAACCTGCAAGTCGCCCTTTTTATTTTGCCCGCTTACAATAACGCGGCCATCTTTTTTTATACCAAACGTGCAAGTGTTGCCCGCAATTATTCGAACGATATTTCGCCAATGGCGCACGTCACATTCCCCGTACTTGTTTTGGCCTGTGGAAAGCACCGTCCCGTCGGCCCGGAGGGCCACGGTATGCCGCGCCCCGGCAGAAACCTGCGCCACCTCCCGCCAGCCCAGAAAATCCCGTTGCTTAAACTCATTGCATCCCGTACCCACCAGCGTTCCGTCCTTGCGCAAGCCCACGGTAAAATACGCCCCCGCCGCCACCGCCGCCATGTCCCGCCAGTCGTAAGTAATCGTGTTGCACTGCCCGTCGGAGTTGGGCCCCGTGGCCTTCACGAAGCCGTCCCGGGTGATGGCCACGCTGTGATGGTCGGCGGCAACGCGCAAAGCGGGGTCGTCTTTCTTGGCCATACTTTTGGGCGCGGCCGCGGGTACGCCCGGGTTGGGTAAAATTTTTTTCACGTATTCCTTGTCCGGCTTGTACTCGGGCTTTTTAACGTAGTGCTCCACCCGGTCGCCGATGAGAGGCTTGCCCGTGGGGGATTTCGGTGGCTTGTAGGCGGCTTTTTCCGCAGACATATCCAGCCCCAACAGCTTGCTGTAAACATCCAGCACCCAGTCTGCGGTGCTTTTGTTCACCGCAAAGGTGGAGATAAATTGCTCTGAAAGGCGGGTGCGCACCACTTCGTAGTCCTTACCCGCATATTTGAGCGGAAAATAGCCCCCCATCTCCAAGAAATGCGCGAGCTGGATACGCTCCTTTTGCAACTCGGGGGCCAAATCCGCAAGGAGATTCTTCGTAGTGGTGACATTGTAGAACACCGCGTCGCCAAAGGTGTCCCGTATCGCGGCCAAGGTGTCAATGATTCGCTTATCCATAATACGCGCTCACCGGATACCAATCGGTAACATAGTCGATGCTCATGGTCGTATTGTGCCAGAGCCAGCCCAAATTCGTGCAGGCGGCAAGCAAACGGGCGTCGTGGGTCAGGCCGATAAGCCGCCGGTACCCACCGAAAATAGCCTTCACGTTCTGCCACCGGTCGGCATAAGTAGAAATGCGCGGCTTGGCCCGGTCATAGGACAGAATCCGCACCGTGCCGTCGTCGCACAAAATGGCGAAGCCGTCGGTCACATTGGTGAGGGCCACTACATCCCGCCACTGGGCGAAATAATTGTCCGGCTCGCCGCTTTTGTATAGCCGGCCGTCCCTTTTCAACGCAATGCTTCCATTTATATAGGTAGAAATTACCTGCACAACATCTGTTTGCGCCAGTAGCCACTCCTGCTCCCGTTGCAAATCCTCATCCACAGCGCGGGAGGCCAAGGTTAGCGTGCCGTCCTCCCGTATGCCGATGACCCCCTCCGGGTAGGGCGCAATGGAAGTTATCCGTTCAAAGCCGGATAAATCCCACTTCGAGCGTCCCACGGCGGTGGCTTTCCCATCGGCAAAGACAAAAACGCTGTCATGGCCGAAGGCATATACCCCCACCACATCACTGAGGTGTACCACGTCGCACTGGTCATAGGCGTTGGAGCCGGCGGCCAGCACCGTTCCGTCGGACCTCAGACCCAAAGTGTGGGCGTCCCCGGCGGCGACGGCCACCACGTCCCGCCACCCCGATACATTGCACTGATAGGATTCGTCCGCGCCCCCGGCGAAGACCGTCCCCTCGGCGGAAACCGCCGCCACATGGGTCTTGCCCAAGGCCACCTGCCCATACAAATAAGGCAAAGAGTAGGCGGAAATGCTCGCCGTGGAATCCTCCGTCCATTCGGCTTCGGATATCTGCCCCAGCGCGGCGGCAAAAAGCCGTACTACCCATATGGCCGCGCTTTTTTCCAGGGAAAAGGTTTCGCATAACTGCTGTACCAGCTTTTGCTCCACCAGGGCGTAGACCTCTCCCCGGGTGAGGGCCTCGTAGCCCTCCGCTTCAATAAAATTACGCACCAAGATACGCTCACGGGCCTGGCCGGGGGCCAAATCCATCAGCATGGCGTTGGTGCGTTGCATATTCTTGAACACATCGTCCCCGAACTCCGTCAGGATGCGGGTGATTACGGGTAGCATCATCGCGTCAAATCCTTACAGCGGACATTTTCTTAGAATATGTCATCATTATATTTTATCGGCGCGTCCGGTGCAAATCATGCTATACTCATCCTATGAAAAAAATTACATATAAGGAAACCGACTTATACAACCCCATCCGCACCCTGCTCACCCAGCAGGGCTTCACCGTGCGCGGCGAGGTGAAGGGATGCGACATCGCCGCCGTAAAGGACGACGCGCTCTGGCTCATCGAAATGAAGCTCACCGCCAATTTGAAGCTCATATTCCAGGCCATGGAGCGGCAAGGGGCCACGGATTGGGTTTTCGTGGCCATCCCGCGCCCCCGCAAAGCAAGGGACAAGCATTTCACCCAGTTCGCGAAATTGCTGAAAAAAATCGGCATCGGTCTAATCACCGTGGCACTGGACAGCCCGGCCCGCCTGGCGCAAATCATCCATTTTCCCACGGGGAAGGATACAAAAAACAATAAAAAAGCCGCCCGGGTGAAGCAAGAAATCGCCGGGCGCACCGTAGATACCCAAGGCGGAACCCAGGAAAAAGTCAACACCGCCTACCGGGAGCGGTGCGTGCGTATCGCCACTATTTTAGAAGCGCACGCGCCGTTAAACGGCCCCGCGTTGGTTCGTATATATGGCTGTGAGGGGGACGCTTCTCACATTTTGCGCGCAAATGTCTATGGCTGGTATGAAAAAGTGAGCCGCGGAACCTACAGCCTATCCGAAGCGGGCCGTGCCTATCTGCAAGAAAACGCCGCGCAAAATTTAATTGTATATTATCGCATGAAGGCATTGTAATCGCACAAATACATGCTATAATGACTCAAAATCTAATTTTATAAGAGGTGTTGCATGGCTCCAAACACAGCAATTTTTTATGACATCGAGAATCTCATCGGTCCGTTCACCGGCAAGGCGAACACAATCTTGCATCTGGACGAAATTTATCGCCGTGTACTGGCGGCGGAAGGGGTGGAGGGCGTTTCTATACAGCGCGCCTACGCCGACTGGGTGCTCCCCATTCACCGCAATCTGCGCGGCTCAGTATTGCAGGTAGGCATCGAGCCGGTACAAATCTTCAACACAAATCCCTATGACAAGGTGAAAAACGCCGCCGATGTAAGCCTGATTATCGACGCCGTTGAACTCATCGCCAAACGCCCCGACATTTCAACCTATGTCATTGCCTCGGGGGACGGGATTTTCGCTTTTCTGGCCAAGAAACTCCACGAGCACGGCAAGCGGGTCATCGGTATCGGCTTCGACAAAATCGTGAACATGATTTTCCGCAATGCCTGTGACGTGTACATCGGGCTGGAAAAAACGGACAAAACCTTGGTTGACACCATCCATTCCATCAAAAAAATCGAGCAAAAGCCCCATGTCCTCCCTGCCGCCCCTGCGGATGAAGCCCCCGCCGTCCCGGCAAAGGTTCCCAGCAAATTCCCCAAAACAAAATATTCCGACGCCATTGTCGCCGCGAATATACCCGTGTGGCGCGACATCGCCGACGCTTCAGGCTCCTTGATGGCGGTGCGTAAATTGCTGGAGGTGCTGCACACAGACGCGACCCAGGATTTACCCGACTTGGAGATTTCCGTTTTCATGACCTATCTCAACCATTATGTGCCGGGGTTCAAGGTGAACCGTTTCGGCTTCTCCCGGTTCAGCAATTTTATGCGCTTCATGCTCACCAGAAGCCCCCTGACATTGTATGTGGCGGAAAACAGCCACAAAATCGCAAGGCGCGGCACCATCGGCGAGAAGGGCGAAGTCATTGAAGATATAGCGGGGTTGCAATTCATTTTGCCCGACGCAAGCCGCTACAACTCAATATTTGACGTGCCGGAGGGTTCGTCCTTCATCCACACCATCACACCCCAGGAAAAACCCACGCCCAAGCCCCTTCAGCCCAGAACCAAGGCGAAGTCGGAGCCAAAACCAAAGCCTGTATCCGTTAGGGCCAAGGCGGCAGAGGCCAAGCCGAAACTGGAAAAGCCCAAGCCTGTGAAGGAGAGCCCAAAGCCCAGGAAGGCCAGAGAGCCGAAGGCGAAGCCCGTGCCCGCGCTTCCCCCCATCGTCATAGACGAAGGCTCCATCCGCAAGTGGATTAAAAACCAATTCGAGGAGCTATCCAAAGAGAACAAGCTCCCCTCCGCCGAAGCCCGCCGCCTCACCAACGAGGACTATGCGCAAAAGACCTTCGGCATACGCACCCCCAT
This sequence comes from Defluviitaleaceae bacterium, assembly GCA_009787785.1. Lineage (GTDB taxonomy): Bacteria > Bacillota > Clostridia > Lachnospirales > WQUN01 > WQRX01. Next base: position 9,206 of record WQSR01000001.1, on the reverse strand, counting down.
CTTCCGCGCCATCGAAACCCACAGCAACCTGGACGAACAGCGCAAGGTAAACGGAAAAACCAAGTACTGGAAGGAAACCTTCAAATTCAACGGCAAATTCTACCTGGTGTACAAGGAATGGGTAGCCGCTTTACACACAGAGCGTTTCGCGGCGTGGATTGCCGGCTTTAAGAAGTGAAATTCAAGGTAGCCCTTGCCTTTTGTGCTGTAGCCCTCGGGTTGGTGCTGTTCTTGTTTTCGCCGTATTTCGCCCTGCGCGAAATCGTAATCACCGGGAACGGAACCGTAAGCCGGGCAGAAATCGAAGACAGCCTGGATGTGGTTCTGGGTGACAATATCTTAATCATCAACACATCGGCCGCCCGCCGCCGCGTTATGGAAAACTTGTATATCGACAGCGTTTCCTTCGAACGGGTGTTGCCCGGACGGTTGAACGTGACCGTGCGCGAGCGGCGGCTGGTGGCTTACATCGAACATACGCCCGGTAGCTTCCTCTTTATAGACGAAACCGGGCGTGTGTTGGAGGTTCGAACATTTTTTACCGAGCCCTTGCCCATGGTCACGGGCTTGCAGTTTTCTTCCTTCCAATTGGGTGAGCGGCTGGATGTGCCCAACCGCGCGGCCTTCGGCATTGTGACGCAGTACGCCCAGGCGTTGCAACAGTATGGACTTTCGACGCTGGTTACACACATTGACGTAACAGACGTTCATAATACACGGATACTGTTCAATCAGGTAGAGTTTAATGTGGGCGATGCCCGGGACGCGGAAGAAAAAGTGCGCACCATGGCAGAAATCCTAAATAGCTTGCCGGATGTGGCGTCTTATCGCGGATTTGTTGATTTAAGGGAGATTGCGTCGCAATATTTTTTAACGATTTTAACCTGAAGACTTGATTTATTGTTAAAATTATGTTAATAAATTGTGCGCGGTGGACAAACATTATAATTTTGCGCCTATGGGGGATAAAATGATTGATATTGATATAACTCACGACATAAAAGCAAAAGTAAAAGTAATCGGCGTAGGCGGCGGCGGCAACAATGCTGTGGACCGCATGGTCGAGGACAAGGTAGCGAACATAGAATTTATTTCAGCCAATACCGATAACATGGCCTTGGCCCGTTCCAAAGCGGCGGTTCGCATCCAGCTGGGAGAAAAACTGACCCGGGGACTGGGCGCGGGCGGCAAGCCGGAAATGGGGCGGCGCGCCGCAGAAGAAACCCGGGACATGATAAACACCGCCATCGAAGGCACGGATTTGCTCTTTATCACCGCGGGTATGGGCGGCGGCACCGGCACGGGCGCGGCTCCGGTTATCGCGGCTATTGCACGTGATTTGGGTATTTTGACCGTGGGCGTGGTGACGAAGCCCTTCTCCTTCGAGGGGGTGCCCCGTATGCGCAACGCAACTTCCGGCATTGAGGAATTGCGTAAATGCGTGGATACTTTGGTGGTAATCCCGAACGAACGTTTGCTTGAGATTATTGACGACGATACCTCCATTATTGATTCCTTCCGCAAGGCCGACGAAGTGTTGCGCCAGGGCGTGAAGGGCATCAGTGATTTAATCCTTGAAGACGGTCTGATAAACCTGGACTTTGCCGATGTGAAAACCGTGATGCAGGGCAAGGGGCATATCGCCCACATGGGCGTGGGCCGCGCTTCGGGGAAGGATAAAATTACCAAGGCCGCCAACGACGCCATCAATTCCCCCTTGCTGGAAACCTCGATTCATGGGGCGAAGGCGATTTTGGTCAGCTTTACCGGAGATTCCAGCATGACGCTGAAGGATATCAGCCTGGCGTCCAATCATATACGGGCCGCCATGGACCCGGAGGCGGAAATCTTTGTGGGCGCGACCATCAACGATGAATTTAAGGACGAAGTCATGGTAACGGTGGTGGCGACGGGCTTAATCGAAACCGCGGGTAGCGGGCGGCTTCCGTTTAAGATGCCCAAGGTCGTTGAACCCAAAGCCGAAGGTGCTGAAGCCGCTGACACCGCCGCCGCTGAAGGCGAAGCCGAAAAGAAACCCGAACGGGAGGAATTACGTTCGGTGCGGGATGCGAACAAAGATAGGGATACGGAATCCCCCTTCGAGATACCCATATTCTTACAGCGGAAGCGGCCCACGGATAAGAAGTAATATTCCCACAACCTGCATAATAAAATAAAAATAGTCCACCCTAAGTGAAAATGAACATGGGAGGACTTTTTTTATGGAACGAATAGTGTGCCGGACGGCATTGATTCTAGGGGTATTGCTACTGGCGATGTATACCCCGGTGCGCGCCATGACGGTGGACGCGAAGGCCAGCGTGCTGATGGAAGCGGAAACGGGACGGGTATTGCAAGAGGACAATATGCATGAGAAGCTCGCGCCCGCCAGCGTCACGAAGGTGATGACCATGCTGCTCATCTATGAAGCCCTGGAGCAGGAACGGGTCAAATGGGACGATATTGTAACCGTAAGTGCCCACGCGGCTTCTATGGGGGGCTCTCAGGTTTACCTTGAAGCGGAGGAAAAGCAGAGCGTACGGGATTTGACCAAGGCCGTGGTTATCGCTTCCGCCAACGATGCCGCCGTGGCCATGGCGGAATTTATTGCCGGGAGCGAAGAAGCGTTCGTGACGCAGATGAACAAAAAGGCGGCTGAGCTGGGCATGGAGAACACCCATTTCGTAAACCCCAGCGGCTTGGACGCGGAAGGGCACCTCACCACGGCCTATGACATCGCCCTCATGTCACGGGAGCTGATTCTCAAATACCCGGAGGTCATTGAATACGCCACCACCCGGCTGGATTCCATTACCCACAAGACGGCACGGGGGGAAGAGGAATTTGGCCTGACGAATACGAACAAACTTTTGCGCCGGTATGGCGGCATTACGGGATTGAAGACCGGCTCCACGGGGCTGGCCAAGTATTGCATCTCCGCCACCGCCGAGAAAGAGGGGATGCAACTCATCGCCGTGGTGCTGGCCGCGCCGGACCCCACCATCCGCTTCGATAACGCGGTGAAATTGCTGGACTACGGCTATGCCAACTATGCCCTCATCGCCAAGGAGGAATCGGGCACGGCCATGGGCGAGATACCGATTTACAAAGGAAAGGTAGAGTCCGCTCCTGTGGTAATCAAAGAGCAAACAAATGTTCTTGCGCCCAAGGGGAAACACATCGTGGTGGATAGCGATATTCGCATCGAAGAATCTTTGGACGCGCCTATTCAATCCGGGCAAAAAGCCGGCATCGTGATTTATACCCACGAGGGAGAGGAAGTAGGCCGCAGTGAGCTGATTGTGGCCGAGGAAATCGGCAAGGCTTCACCGGGGGATATGATGGGGCGTCTGTTCCGGCGGTGGCTGTTTACGGAGGCGTAGCCGAACCATTTTAATTGGCTTTGTGAATATGGTATACTCCCCCGCAGTGCTCCGCAATAATTGAATATAAGGAATGAGCCTTTATGCGTTTTGTCTTGGATGTTCACTGCCATACCATTTCCAGCGGCCATGCCTACTCCACCGCCACGGAAAACGCCGCCCATGCGGCTTCCTTGGGCCTGACCCATATCGGCATGGCCGACCATGGGCCCGCCATGCCGGGCGCGCCGCATTTTTACCACTTCGGCAACATGCGCATTGTGCCGGAAATGATGCACGGGGTGCGGGTGCTCAAGGGCGCGGAGGTGAATATCTGCGATATAGCGGGGGCGGTGGATTTGTCTGAGGAAATTATGGAGCGGATGGATTTTATCATCGCCGCCATGCACCGGGGCGTGATTGCGCCCACGAACAAAGCCGACCATACCCGCGCCATGATAAAAACCATGGAAAACCCCTGGGTCAGTATTTTGGGGCACCCGGGGGATTCCTGGTTCGACATCGACTATGAGGCCGTGGTACAAGCCGCCGCCCGCACGAATACTATTGTGGAAATCAACAACCAGACCCTCAACCCCATTTCCCTGCGCTACAGCGGCGAAGGCCCCCAGCGCAAGCTACTGGCCTTGTGCAAGGAATATCAGGTTCCCGTGCTGGCGTCCTCGGATGCCCATTATCATACGCTGGTGGGCGAGTTGCGTGACGCCAAGGCGTTAATACTTGAATCGGGCATTCCCCCCTCCTTGGTGCTGAACACGGACCCGGAGCTTTTCTTCGCCGCCGTCGCCAGGAAAAGGAGCGGGCAATGACGGATTACATAGCAAAGCTGAACCCGCGCCAGCAAGAGGCCGTTCTCCACGGGGACGGCCCTCTTTTGGTCTTTGCCGGGGCGGGCTCGGGGAAGACCCGGGTGCTGACTTATCGGGTGGCGCGGCTTATCCGGGAGGGGGTGGACCCCTATCATATCATTGCCATCACCTTCACGAACAAGGCCGCAAAGGAAATGCGGGAGCGGATTTCAAGCATTACACCCTTGGGCGACCAGGTGTGGGTCAGTACCTTTCACGCGGCCTGCACGCGGATACTGCGGCGCGACATCCCCACGCTGGGCTACCAATCGGGCTTCTCCATTTACGACGCCCAGGACAGCGAGCGTCTGCTCAAGCTGTGTATCAAAGAAGAAAATCTGGACGACAAGCATTACCCCGCCGCCGGTATCGCCCATACGATTTCCGCGCAAAAGAACCAGCTCATTGGCCCGGAGGAATACGAGGCTTTCGCCGGGGCGGATTTCCGGCTGGGCAATGTAGCCAATATCTATACCCGCTATCAGCGCAAATTGTTTGAAAACAACGCCCTGGACTTCGACGATATCATTATGCTCACCGTCAAGCTCCTCACCGAAAACGAAGGCGTCCGCACCCGCTATCAGCACCGCTTCCGTTACGTGCTGGTGGACGAATACCAGGACACCAACCACGCCCAGTACGCGTTGGTCAAGTTGCTGGCCGGGCACTATAAAAACCTGTGCGTGGTGGGGGACGACGACCAGAGCATCTACGGCTGGCGCGGCGCGGACATTGAAAATATCCTGCGCTTCACCGCCGACTATCCCGGCGCGAAGACCATTACCCTGGAGCAGAATTACCGCTCCACCCAGACGATTCTGGACGCGGCCAACCTGATTATCTCCGGCAATACCAACCGTGCACCCAAGTCCCTGTGGACGGACAATGCCCAGGGCGTGCCCCTGCGGGTCTACTACGCCCGGGACGAGCGGGACGAGGGGCTTTTCGTGGCACAGGCCGTCCGCTACGCCCACAACCGGGGCGCGCAATACAAGGATTTCGCCGTGCTGTACCGGGGCAACGCCCAATCCCGCGCCGTGGAAGAACAGCTCATTTTGGCGGGCATACCCTACCGGCTCTTCGGCGGGGTGCGCTTCTATGAGCGGATGGAGGTCAAGGACATTTTGGCTTATCTCAAAGCCATTGACAATCCCGCCGACGACTTGGCTTTGCGCCGCATTATCAACGTCCCCCGCCGGGGCATTGGCGACACTACCCTTGCCCGGGTGGCCAATTTTGCCGCTGGGCAGGGTATTTCCCTGGCATCGGCTCTCCCGCTGGACATCCCCGGCATCACAAAAAAAACCCGCGAAAAACTCGCGGAATTTTCCCTTTTACTTACCGAATGGAGCCAGCTGGCGGACACGGCCTCCCCCTTCGAATTGCTTCAGCAAATCCTGGCCGACACCCAATATCTCGCATCCCTCAACGACGGCACCCCCGAGGCCCAAACCCGCATGGACAACGTCCACGAGCTACTCACCAAGGCCAGGGAATTTGAAGCCGCCGCCCAAGATACCTCCCTCACCCATTTCCTCAATGAAATCGGCCTGGTGGCCGACATCGACAACTACGAGGAAACTGCCCAGGCCGTATCCCTCATGACCTTGCACAGCGCGAAGGGGCTGGAATTTAACCGGGTCTTTATGGTGGGGATGGAGGAATACACCTTCCCCTCCGCCCGCAGTGTGCTGAGCGAATCTTCCACCGAAATCGAGGAGGAACGCCGCCTTTGCTACGTGGGCTTCACCCGCGCACGCCAGCGGCTCTACCTTAGCCACGCCACCATGCGCACCCGGAACGGCCAGCGGATGCTATGCGCCCCCAGCCGCTTCCTGAAGGAAGTGCCCCAAGGCTACCTCGAAGGCGTCAACGCCCACGGCCGGCCCAAAGCCTTTCGCCCTTCTTCCGCGCGCCAGCTTGCGCCCGCTCCCTTTCAGCCCGGCGACAAGGTGCGCGACCCCCGTCTGGGCGCGGGCATCGTCGTCGCCGTCGCCGCCAATGGCGCGGACCACGAGCTGACCATTGATTTCCCCAACATCGGCCACAGGAAACGGCTGGCCAAGCTGTTTGAGATTACCCGGGTAAAATAGACATCAGCGTCCCCATGGTCAAAAGCCCAAGCCCCGCAATGCTCTGTTTGGTGAAGCGTTCGCCCAGGAACAAACGGGCAAAACCCATGGTCAGCACAATGCTCAGCTTATCAATGGGTACGACATGGCTGGCATTTCCTATTTGTAGCGCGTGGTAAAAAAATAACCAGCTCGCGCCGGTCGCTACACCAGATAAGACTAGAAACAGCCAGCTTTTGCGGTTTATTCTTTTTATTTTCTTCTGACTGCCAACCATAAAAACCAAAATCCAGCTTAATGGCACAACCACCATGGTACGGATGGCCGTCCAGAGGTTGGCGTCCATATCCGCTACACCCATTCTGCCGAAAATGGCTACAAGGCTCGCAAATACCGCCGCCAAAACCGAAAAGAAAAGCCAGCCTTTGCCGGGCTTGCTTTCCGCGCCCGTGTCTGCTTTTTTGCCGGAGCGTAGTTTAAGCTCCAGCATCAGCCAGGTGCCTATTCCCATAAGCACCATGCCCAGTGCCGTCACCCAGCCCACCGGCTCACTCAAAAATATAAACGCCAAAACCATGGTCAAAATGGTACTGCTTTTGTCTATGGGTACAACCTTATTCACGTTTCCCAGTTGAAGGGCACGGAAGAAGCACAGCCAAGAACCCCCTGTGGCAAGCCCCGACAAAATAAGGAACACCCAGGTGCTGCCTTGTATGTAGCCGATACCGCCTTGGGAACCCACAACAAATACCATAAGCCATGCGAAAGCCAGCACAACCACAGTACGTATGGCTGTGGCCAAATGGGAATCAACATTCCTGATTCCCACTTTTGCCAATATCGTCGTCAATGCCGCAAATACAGCCGCCCCAATGGCATACAATAGCCATAGCTCCATAATTTAGACCCTTTTGTTGTTCGAAAATATAGTTGAATTAATATATGATACTTATTCTATGTGGATAATCAGTTACCAATAATACTTATTTTGTATTCTGTTCTAAATCTTTTAAGAACTGCTCAACTCTCTGTTTTTCATCTTTAACTCTTGCTAACTCTTTTTCTGCGGCATCTACCGCCGAGCCTTTTCCAAAGTTCGGGAAAAAGAGAAGTATAACCCCAATAGCTCCGATGGCTACGACAAACCAAAACAACCCTGTTGCATTCCAAGTTCTGAGAAAGCCTTGTAATCCTGTATATATTATAGACTCTCCACCAATAGTTCCTGTACCATATTCTGCCGGACGCACAATCGAAAGCACCCAAAACGTAAGCACACCGAACACGCCAACTATTGTGAAAATACCACCTATCCACATCTTAGCTTTTCTTTGTAGCATGGGTTCTTTTTCACTTGGAAAATCTGATGTTGGTGACGTATTGGGAGCATCTTTTAACAGATGGTCTGTGGTTACTTGAAAAATTTCACTTAGTTGTATTAGGTAAGTTATATCTGGCTCGCTCTCCCCCAACTCCCATTTTGAAACAGTTTGCCGTGTTATGGCAAGGCGTTCCGCTAACTGCTCTTGCGTCATACTATTTTGTTTGCGTAGCAATAGGATTTTTTCTCCCAATGTCATGCTATGTGCCACCTTTCTATAAAATAATTTCATAGGCACATAATAACGCACATAACCGTTGCAATCTAGCGATATGCGTTGGAAAATACGCAACGTACCGTTGCGTATTGTATAAATTTTCTGCGTTTGGCGCATCATCGACATAACACGCGATTTTTATTATCAAAACGTCATCACTTATCAAAATAATGTATAATTCGACATATAATGTGAAGGGTTGGAATAACGCCACCAATGCTTATACTGCGTAGAATATCATAATCTGATAACTTCATCGCAACAAGCCGCAATTTCTCGTATCTTTGTGCTTATGTTTTCAAGTTTTGCCTTGTTATTTTCGGCAAGTGCTTATTGTGCTTCGCTACTAAACAGAAATAGTTTGGCGTTTAATTTTGAAAGCTCCATCAATTTATCAACAATCGACTTCAAGTTAGGGTTCAGCACAAGCGCACGGTCTAAAACGATATTCATGTGTGCGTTTGTGCCTGTCCAATCGAAATAATCGCTTGCAAATTCACTTCTTCCCACAAGCAAACTGTCTGCCCAGTCGATGAACGCCTGTTTTCCGAATGAAGCTTCATTAGTGGAAGTTTTACTTAATAACGCAGGCACAGATAAAACAGCACCCTTATATACCTCTGCCATATTCATTTCATGCGCTATATCACCAACAAAAACCAAAGCATAATTTGAGTTATCACTAAGGTCAAAGTTGTATATTTGCAACTCATCGCCCAACATATCAAATTTCAAAATAGCATCGCCATCATACCCTACGGCAAGTGAATACCAGCTATCCGCAGTATCTTTTACGATGACAGGAACATCCTTATCAATCCATTTTTTGATTTTCGCAATATATTTTTCAGTTGCTTGATAAAATTCTGTGGTACTCACAAGTTCATAGTTATATCCGATTGCATTGAATATGTTGTCGAGATGAGTTTTGCCAAATATTGCACTCGACAAGCAGTCATAATACTTATTGAAATTGCGGCTAAATACTTGCGTGAATATGTCACCCGTTACGCCACTGAAAAACCAATAGTCAAAATCTTGTCGCCCTATTCTCTGCATTGTTTTGGCTAACGCACCGCAAAACAAGTAGTTTTCCGCATCACCAAGGTTTAATGTTGTGCCGTAATTTTCAATGATGTTTTTGCCCATCTTTTGAACCTCCGGCTCGTCGAAAATAAATTTTTCGCACGTACCATGGCGGTGATACATAAGATAATATGTAGTGACCTCAAGTTTGCAAGAACGTGGATTTACCTATAAATTACAGGAATTACCGCAAGCAAAAGGAGGTCACNNCAATGACAA